>DATGLE010000145.1:0-9928 GCA_035294325.1 Ktedonobacteraceae bacterium
GACGCTAAAGCTCTGCCCATTGGCGATCCAGGCGCGGATCTGGTCCTCGGTGATGTTCGGCGCACTCAGGCTGCCGAGGCTCGCGGCGCCGCTGACCTTGAGGTTGCCGCTGGCGTCGAGTTGCAGCGCCTGCCCCACGCCCGCCGCGTTCAGGCCGCCAACCAGCCCCGAGCCATCGGGATTGAGGAACTCTGGCATAAACGCCTCCTAATTCCCCCTATATAAGCCCCTGAAGTCCACCACCGCTCCTCCATATTCGTGTCTGCATTTGAAGGAGATGGCATCTTGAGTGAAGTTAAGACCCAGTAGAGGCGAATCCTGGATATACAGCGCAGGGTTGACCTGCCCTCCCACAAACCCGACTTCGATGGTGTCGATCTCGCGCGGATCGCCGGCCAGGAACCACTGCGTGGCGCTGGTGAGCTGCGGCGCGACGATGGGCGTGACGTAGCCGAGCATGGGATTGATGTCGTTGTTGTTGCTGCCCGGCACGCCCGCCGATCTGGTGGCAACCATCGCCGTCCACTCCAGTTCGGGCGGGACGATGAGGTAGCGCGGGCGCAGGCCCAGGCGCTTGCCAGCATAATTGGTCTGCTCGCGCATAGCGGTGATCCCGCTCTGCATGGCGCTGGTGCTGAGATTGGACGCTCCGAGGTTGTTATGTGGCGCGCCCGCCGTGAAGAGAGCGCTGCCATCGTAGATCGTGGGATTGCTCGACAGGAAGCCGTAGACGAACTCGGCCAGCGTGTAGGCAGCCGCGACGGCCAGCTTGGTCGGGATCTGCTTGATGGCCTGCAAATCGTCATTGATGATCGTTTCGCGGGATACAGTGACAAGATTGCCCCGTTTCTGCGGCACGTAGGTAGCGGCGGAGTCGCTGAGCGTGACCGCCGTATAGGCCGTGTCCTCGGCTACTATCGGCAGCGAGCCGAAGGCGCCGAGCCTGACGCGAGTTTGCTGCTTGAAGTCGCGGATGGGCATGATGCTGACAAATTTTTGCCATTCCGCCGGCCATGCCTGGTAATCTTTAAGCAGGCGCTTGTTCATGCTGGTGCCGAGCAGGTAGGAAAATGTGGCAGTAGTAGTATCGGCCTCGGTGATGCGGGCGATGGGCGCGCTTTCGGAGACGCGGATCTGGCCGAGCAGGCTCTGACCGGTAATGCCACCTATGAGGCTGGCATCGCCGGTGACACGGGCGTAGGCTTCGCGAATGGAGGTGAAGCCGCGAATATTGCCCAGGCGCGCGCTGTCGATCTCAAGATCAAACATGCGGTCAAAGGCGGCCTGGATCTTCTCGGACTCGGTGATCTGGCTGCCAACTTCCGGCTTGACGTAGTTGTGGCCGCGCACAATGCCCTCGCGGCTCAATTCGGCCATCATATGCAGCGCGCCGGCGAGATCTTTTTCCAACTCCCCCTCCTCGAAGATGCGCCCCCGATAGCGCGCACGCACCTGCTCTTTGACCGCCTGCGGCAGGATGCTCTCTTGCAGGCGCCGTTCGAGCGTCAGTTCGGCGCGCTGAAGCCGAATCTCGGCCAGCAGGCGCTCGATCTCTGCCATACCAGAATGCGCTGGCGCGGGCTGCGATCCTTCAGAGATGAATTCAGACACGACAGGCGTGCCATTCGACAAGACAGGGGCAGGCCCTGTCTCTACATTGCCATTCCACAAGACAGGGGCAGGCCCTGTCTTTACATTGCCATTCAACAAGACAGGGGCAGGCCCTGTCTCTACATTTTGGATCGGTTCCATTGAAAATTTTTCTCCTTTTTGGCAATCATCGGTATCAACTAAATGTAGGGATGGGGCTTGCCCCCATCCTGGCGTCCGTTCCCATCCTGGCGTCCGTTCCCATCCTGGCGTCCGTTCCCATCCTGGCGTCCGTTCCCATCCTGGCGTCTGTTCCCATCCTGGCGTCTGTTCCCATCCTGGCGTCCGTTCCCATCCTGTAGGATTTGATCCATGCCGGGCATCATCGTGCAAAATGCGATTGAACGATCCGCCCGCGCTCGGCCTCGTCACCACATCACAGGAATTGAGCGCGGCGACGTGCGTGATCTCGCGGGCGCGCGTGGCCTCGTTGAACTGCCACTGGCCGAAGATGTCGATGGAGAGGCCGATCAGTTCGGGACGACCAGGCTGGAGGGACTCCCGCACGATGGACCAGAGCCAGTCTGCGGCCTCAAGGATATGCAGTGTGGCGTCAACGCGCCCGCCCGGCGCGTCTGGCGAGGGCGGAACGTAGGCGGCGTCATGGTAGAAGCCCACCACATCGCGCACGGAGCGCGTGACGCTCTCGCCGGGGCTGTGATCGGCGTAGGCATGGGCACCTTCGATCATGCCGGCAATGGCGCGCAGCGCGTTCTCGTCATAATAGTAGCCGTTGGCGGAGCGCCCACCCTTGACGATGGTAACGCGCACGTCATGACCGGCATAGGGATCGGAATCAACAATGGTTTCATCGTCAATAGTTTTGTTGCCAATGGGTTTGTTACCAATGGTTTTTTCGCCAATGGGTTTGTTACCAATGGTTTTTTCGCTAATGGGTTTGTTGTCAATGGGTTTGTTGTCAATGGGTTTGTTATCAATGGGTTTGTTATCAATGGGTTTATCAAGATGGGGGCAAGCCCCATCTCTACATGTAATCTCGATAATATGCGGTTCGAGGGTGATGAGACGTTCATCTTTCATTGTCGAGACCACCCATCAGCAGATCGAAATGACGACGGCGCGCGCTGTTCATGCCGCTCTGATCCATAAAGACGCTGCTATACGGCACGCCATCGAGTTGTTGATAGGTCGGCGAGAGATGCATCTGATCGAGCGCGCCGGCTGCCAGATCGCCCGGGCGATCCGGGGCCAGCCCTGCTTCTACAAGCAAGGATGGGGCTTGCAGATCGGGCAGCAGCGGTTCCGGCGCGAGCGGATCGCGGCAGATGGCGACGCCATCGGGCACATCGTAATCGAGCAAAGCGCCCGGCAGCGGATCCGGCGCAAGCACGGCCGATCCTTCGCCCTGCGCATTGTGGATATCGAGGCCATAGGGCCGCGTATATTCGTCGAGATCGGGCAGCAGCGGATCCGGCTCAAACTCCGCGCGCGGCTCGAAAGAGACGCCATCATCGGCAACGTTCGCCGTTTGCAGGCGCGGCTGCGTCATGTCCGGCACGCCATAATCGGGCTGATGCAGGACCGTCGGGGCAGGGCGCGTAAGCTGCGCGGGCGACGGTACGCCATCCACTCCCGCCAGATTGAGCCGGGGGATCGGCTGCGCGGGATCGATGCCTCCCAGGTGGGGGCTGCCATGCAGTTCGGGAATGCAGGGCGCCGGGCGCACGGGATCGGGCATTGATTGGATGCTCTGCCCGCTGGCGACGTTCCATCCATCGGCCCCGGCGAGATTAAGATCGGGCACGCGCCCGCCCGGCGGCAGCGGATGCTGCGGTTCGAGGTTCATGAAGGGAATTTCTCCTTTTCGATGGGATATTGATTAACGGAACCTTCTCAATCTGGCTATGATACGCGTCCCGCCCGGCACGCAGCCAACGGGAAGCGCCTCGATAATCTCATATTTCTGCGCGGCTGCAACGGCGCTGGTCGTCGCAGTGGATGTATCGGCGACGTAGACGACGCCAGTGAAGCTGGTACCGATGGGCGCGACCATAAGCATATCGCATTGCTGGCGTGGCTGCCCGCCGGCCTGATCGGGGATCTGCGGATCGATGACGGCCTGCGGGCGAAAGATGACGCTGACCGCGCTATAGCTATAGGATCCGCCGGCCTGATAGACAAAAACGACGGTCTTTTGCCGGCTGGCAAAGGTTCTGAGGACAACGGCCTGCATATGCGCCGTCTTGCTGGCATCGAGCGGCATCAGTGGGGCCTCCTTTCGTGGGCGCTCGCCCTTGAGCGCGCGATGCGTTCCATCTCCTCGTGCGGATTAATCTCCTCACCACAGAACTCGAACATAATGCGCATCGCCGTCTCATCGCTGATCCAGCCCTGCCCATGCGCCGCTGTGAGCGCCGGCACGAGCCAGCTAAGGCCCTGCGCGAGGGTATGGTGCTCTCCCGAATCGATCTCCGGGAAGGTAATCTCGTAGCGCGTATCGACGCGCGGCCCGATGCGGCCAGCACGCCGCGCCTCCTCGATCACACGATCAAGGATGCACCTGAGCATATACCTGACGACACGCTGCCGGCGCTTGAATTTGAGCAGCGTGGGCAGGCTCATCTCTGAGGCCGTCGCACGGTTGCCATTGTCACCATCGCTCAGATAGTGTTCCGGCAGAGATGCCCCAACGGCTACCATGAGCTTTATTGCCCTTCCATCTTCGCTGGCATCGTTGGCCTGGATGTTTGGCTCGACGGCGCTCCACCGCTCGGCCTCGTTGTGGATGATGACCGAGCCTGGTTCCGGCGGATATGCGTACTCCATACGCTTTCTATCGATGGTTTTTTTGTCAGCCGAGGTTAGCGTGACATCCCACAGGAACGCAGCCTTGTACTTGTTGATGCGCACGCGGTCAGTGAGCCAGTCCTTATAGCGGCGCAGCCAGGGCAGCAGCGTAGCGAGATCGGACTTGCCGCGTTTGGCGTTGCTGACCTTGTTGATGGCGATGTGCAGCACCTCTTTGCCAGCCCTGAACCACTGCCCCTGCGTGTCCACCGGCTGCGACGGATCGAAGTTGGGTGGATCGCCCGCCGTCGCGCTCATCACCTGCCCGATGGGACGCCGGTGGTAGCGCAGCGGCTTCTCCACATCTTCGGGATCGGTCTCGATCTGGTCGATCAGCGAGGGATCGATCTGGCGAATGATAACGCTGCCATCATAGCGATTGACGAAGAAGTGAATGAACTGCTCACCATAGAGCGCCAGTTCGGTGCAGAGGCTATAAATGCGCTCGTCCATGCGATTCTCAGGATGGTGCCAGAAATCATCGAGCACCTGCTGCACTCGTGGGTGGCTGGCCGCGACGGTAATGCCCTCGCCAAGTACGAAACTGGTGGTCAGTTCGATGATGGCAAAGGCCAGCGGGTTAGCATTATAGGCTTCGTAGCACTGATTGTGTACTTCGAGATACGTTGCCGGAATCAAATCCTTCTGATAAAAGTTGTCCGATAACCTCCTCCAGAGGTAGTCTTCCTCGCTGCCAGTAGCGAAGCGTCCCCAGTACCAGTCCTCCTGTGTAGGGCTGGCCGCGAAGTAAGTCGGGTTGATCTGCTCCGCGACGCGCTCTCCTCGCCCCATCGTGGGATTCACAGCAGGAGGCGAGCTGCGGTGAATCCCGGGGCGAGCGGCAGGGGGGACCGCCATCAAAGGGGAAGCAGGTGGGGATTGTGGGACTGTATGCGAATACTCGGGGAGGCCGAGCAGGCGGTCAAACCAGGACATGCGGGCAACCCTCCTCGTCCATAACCATGAGCGAACCCGAAACTTTACCAGCAATAGTCTCTCTGTCAGTATTTCTTTACTTTTACTATAATCCTTCTCCTTGATTCTGCTATGATTATACTTTAGATTTTCTTGTCTGTCAAGCTTTTATGCATATAATCAATATCTGATAGAAAAAGCTGTATATATCTATCACCTATGATGAGGGAGGGAATGATAGAGGGCGAGGCCGCTGGCCTCGCCCTCTATCATTCCCTCCCTCATCATAGGAATCCCGGGCTATGTCTTATTAGCGCGACAATATTGCCCATAAAAATGCTTGACTTTTAGCAGGCCAGCGAGTACACTCACTAGCAGTTATGCGCATGTGGTCGCAGTTACCACATCGAGGTGTAGCGAACCTTGTAGAAGTCGGCTGGCGGTGCAACCGAAATCCAAATACAGCGGATCACCGCAAAAGGCAGCGTAATGCGCCACCCGGCGTATTTATCTCTGGTTTCGAGATTGGGACAGGAACCCCGGGTCTCTTGCCCGGCCAGGGCCACATAGGGAGCGATTTCCCTACGGTGTGCGGACGTTTTCACCGCAACTGAGTATGTTTTGATACAAAAAGGAAGGCAGGTGAGTTCTATGCAAGGCACAATTTTAAAAGGGAAGCGCGGTGCGCGAAGCAGTCGTACTCACCCGTCACAAAGCGATGGCACGTATTGATATTCTACTATACGCCATTGATTACTTTTGCTCGCATCATCCGGGCAGCGAGCGTTCTCCTTCGCTCTCTACCTTCCCTGCACATTCCCCCATGAAACGATCATGTACATTCCACACATAGAGAAAGTTGCATGCATCCGGTAGTTATGTTTTCCAGGATTACAGTATGCTGATGTATATACATTCATTCAGCACATACAGCACGAGAGAGGTGTCAGAATTGCCAGCTATCATTTCTGTGCATGCTGAATCGCTCAGGGGAGAGAGGAGGTGAGAGTATGAGAGGAAAGCTGCGTGACAAGCGCACTGTCGCCCGCCGCGACATCTTCAAGCGCGAGGATATAGAGCGCCGACGCCCAGGCAAACGCGACTCTCGCTCAATGAGAGCGTTCAGCTTGCAGTTGGAGGAAGAGGATTACGCGTCCGGCGACGCCGGCGAGGAGGCGCCGGCCCGCTCCCCTCGCAAACCTCAGCCTTAAAAACGTGGTACAGGGGGCAAAGCTCCCTGTACCCCCGGTCTAAGGGATATCCACCTGCGGGAAGAGGCGGCGCGCGATAATCAGCCGCTGGATCTGGGCTGTGCCTTCGAAGATATCGAAGACCTTCGCATCGCGGAACCACTTCTGAATAAACTGCCTGGTCTCGTCATTCTCGCCCGGCGCTGTAATGCGTACCGCTGCCGCCGTCGCCTTCATCACCAGCGCGCCGGCGTATGCCTTGCACATCGAAGCCTCCTTCGAGTTCGGGATACGCTGGTCGGCCATCCATGCCGCGCGCCAGACCAGGAAGCGTGCCATCTGGATTTCCTGCCCGATCTCCTCCAGTTCATCCTCGATCTCGCGCCGTCGCAGCGCCGGATAGCCCGCCGGCAGCTCCTCCTTCACCCAGCGACAGGCCGCCTCATGGGCTGCGCGCGCGATGCCCACCGCCAGCGCTCCCACCATCGGACGCGTCGCGTCGAGCGTCCCCATCGCTGCCTTGAAGCCGCTGCTCTGGCTTGTCTGGCGGCCCGCCAGCAAATTATCCTTCGGAATGCGGCAGTTCTCATAGATCAGTTCGGCTGTCTGAGAGGCACGCAGGCCCATCTTCTGCTCGATACGCCCGACAATCAGCCCCGGCGTCCCCTTCGGCACAACGAAAGGTCGAATGCCCGCGCGGCCCATGCTCTTATCGACGGTTGCGAAGGTGACAACAAGATCCGCCCGCGCTCCGTTGGTGATGTAGTGCTTGTGCCCATTGATAACCCACTCGTCCCCGTCCAGCACAGCGGTTGTGGACATGCCAGCAACATCGGAGCCGATGCCCGGCTCGGTCAGCGCCAGCGCCCCCCAGTGCAATTGCCCATCCATGTAGATACTCAGAAAGCGCTTCTGCTGCTCAGGCGTTCCCTGGGAAAGAATCGGCGGCGCTGCCAGGCCGGGACCGGGAATCGCCGTCGAGAGGGCCGCATCTCCCCAGGCCATCTCCTCCTGCGAGAGCATCGAGAATACATTCTCCTGCCGCTCCGCCCCCTGCGCTCGCGCCTGCGCAGCCGAGCCAGCCCAGAAACGCTTCTGCATATTCCAGAAAAACGATTCCGGTATCTGCTCCGTGCGGTCACACTCCAGCGCTATCGGCCTCATTTCCTCGACGGCCACCTGGTGCGCGTAGTCGCGAAACGCTTCCTGCTCCTTGCTCAGTGTAAAGTTAATCATGCTGACACTCCCTCGTGGGTATCCCTCTGAATACACTACTCTTATTCCATCGCAGCCGCGTCGCGCATCCACATCTCGACGGGATGATCCTGCATGAAACCCGCCCCGCCCAGGATCTGCACGGCATCCGTCGTCGCCGACTTCGCGATCCTGACGGCCTGATAATGCGCGGCCTCGGCATCGTGTATAAGCGCATCGTCAGCGCCGCCGCGATCCCAGTGCGTCGCCGCGTTCCACAGCAGCAGGCGAGCGGCATCGAGTTTCATCGCCATCTCTGAGATCATGAAGGCAATGCCCTGGTAAGAGACGATGGGACGACCAAAGGCAATACGCTCCCCGGCGTACTTGCCAGCATACTCCAGTGCGGCGCGCGCCATGCCGCAGGCGACGCCAGCCCGCAATATGAGGTAGAGCGTGGCCGCGCGCACCACACCGCCATTGCCCGGCTCGCCCAGCATGGCCGCTTCGGGAATCATGACGTGTTCGAAGCGGTAGGATGCGCTCGGAGCAGCTTGCAGCCCCAGCTTCTGCGTCTCGGGCCTGACGTGCACGCCAGCCAGCGCCTCATCATCCAGCAGCGCGGCACACAGGCCCGCGTTCCCCACAGTGCCTTCCAGGCGCAGCAAAACGACGCGGGGCCTTGATTGGGCGCCGTGGACTACATCGCGCTTCGTGCCATTGATGACGTAGCCCCGATCCTCACGCCGCGCCGTCGCGCTGATATCGGCCAGCGCGTAGCCACCGCTGCGCTCGGCAAAGGCGAGGCTGCCGCGCTCTTTATATCCCTCGCGTCCACAGAAGGGAACGATATATTCGCTCTGCTGGCGCTCATTCCCCGCCAGGGCTACGGTCAGCGGTCCCATCATCGAGCCGATAACGTTCATCGCCAGCCCGCCATCGCCAAAACCGAGTTCCTCGGCAATCAGCGCATAGGTGATGGCCTCGATATTACCCGAACCGCCGTAATCTTCGGGAAATGGTGTCGTGAGGCCGGTTTGTGTGAGCGTCTGCATTAACGCCGCCGCGATATCGCCATCCTTCTCGGCTGCCCGCGCCTGTGGTCGTAACTCATCGCTCGCAACGCTGCGCGCCAGGCGGCGTATCTCTTCCTGCTCCTCGGTCGGGGAAAAGCTGATCATAAAATATCCTCCGTTGGTTAGACCAGGCCAATCTTCGTCTTGCTTTACCTCATTATGTCAAACATCTCTACAAAAAGCAAAGCGCCTGCGGTGCTCGCCGCAAGATTGTATAATGTCTGGTGGAGCGGGTGCGAAGTACCCGCTCCACCAGACATTATACAATCCTGGCGCGGAGGAGCCGCGCGAAGGCTCGACCAGAGAGGAATGGCAGCGATGACAGAACAGGCAGAAGCATCCAGCAAGAGCGCAGGATTGCAGATTATTGGCGCCGGATTCGGGCGCACCGGAACCCTCTCATTGAAAGTAGCCCTCGAACAACTCGGCTTCGGACCCTGCTACCACATGACCGAAGCTTTCCGCCACCCGGAGCACGTCCCGCAGTGGCGCGCCGCTACTAACGGCGAGACGGTTGACTGGCACAAACTATTTGAGGGCTATCGAGCGACCGTGGACTGGCCTGCGTGCACCTTCTACGCGGAACTGATGGAGGCATTTCCCGACGCCAGAGTGCTGCTCACCGTGCGCGAGCCCCAAAAATGGTATGAGAGCGTTAGCAGCACAATCTTCCATGTGAGGGCCAGGCGCTCGCGTCTGGCACCATTACCATTCCGCCTGATGATGAAACTCTTCATGCCCGGCCTCTTGCAGATGGTACGCGTGAACGACGACCTCATCTGGCAGAGAACATTCCATAACCGCTTTGAGGATCGACAATATGCCATCTCCGTCTTCCAGCAGCATATCGAGGAGGTCAGGCGCAGGGTTCCCCCCGAAAAGCTGCTCGTCTATGATGTCAGGCAGGGATGGGAGCCTCTGTGCTCCTTCCTCGGCGTCCCCGTACCCGAGAAGCCCTTTCCTCACCTTAATGATCGCGCTAACTTTCCTCCCTTCGCCCGCAATCTACGCCAGTTGCGCACGAGGAGGATCACAGGTGCCCTTATCGCCCTGGCCGCAGCCAGCCTTGCCGCCTTCCTCTTCCTGCGCCACCGC
>DATGLE010000146.1:0-3448 GCA_035294325.1 Ktedonobacteraceae bacterium
CGCCGAGGTGATCGTCGGCGTCGATCCCGATCCGGCCAATAACGAGCGCATGATCCAGTGGGCCAGGGACTACTGGATGGCCCTGCATCCCTACTCCGCGGGAGGAGGCTATATCAATATGATGATGGATGAGGGCACAGATACCGTGCAGGCCGCCTACCGTGACAATTACGCCCGGCTGGCCCAGATCAAGGCACGATATGATCCGGGCAATCTGTTCCACGTCAATCAGAACATCAAGCCAGGCAAGTAATATCGCCTGGCAATGGGAGGCTCACTGTTCCCTCCGATATCATCGCTTGCTCGCGCCTGCGGCGCTCGTCTGATATATAGCATGTTGTGGGGCCTGCGCGAAGCGCAGGCCCCACAACATGCTATATATCCCCGGCGCGGCTCCGCCGCGCGAACGCCCGCGAGAAAGAACGAAATATGACAACGGTTGTCGTATTTTTGTGATAAAGTAGAAGTGATGCTGGCAAACACGGAGGGTTTCTATGCGGGCAGATCGATTGCTCTCTATCCTCTTACTCTTGCAGGTCAATCGGCGGAAGATTCCGCGTGCGGCTATCTGCTCAGCCTGGGCACGCGGGTTGAGATCCTGGAGCCATTGGCTCTGCGCGAGAGAATTCTGCAACTTGCACAGAGTGTGCTCGCGTTCTACGGCAAGCGCTATACAGCAGGTTCTTCGATTATGTCATCCTGAGTGGGAAATTTGATAATAACGGAGGCTTCTGCGCCATGAACCATTCTGCCGCTACACCAGAAGAGCGCTTTGCCGCCATTGTCGAGGCGCTCCGCGATCTTCCCGGGGTAACGCCCCCATCTGATGATATACAATCGCGGAGACGCTTCGGCTCCTCAGAGCTAA
Organism: Ktedonobacteraceae bacterium; assembly: GCA_035294325.1. Lineage (GTDB taxonomy): Bacteria > Chloroflexota > Ktedonobacteria > Ktedonobacterales > Ktedonobacteraceae > DATGLE01. Next base: position 869 of record DATGLE010000146.1, read on the forward strand.
AAGTTTACAATAAAATCTTTGCCATGCTCGCCAGGGACAGGCTCGTTGTCAAACTGCCTCGCTCGCGCGTGGATGCTCTCATCGCTTCCGGCGAGGGAGACGTTTTCGATCCCAGGAAGAACGGGCAGATCATGAAGGAGTGGGTGATGATAGCGCCAGCTTGCCAGCAGGAAGAATGGCTGGCGCTGGCGAGAGAGGCAATGCAGTTTGTGGGAGCAAAACATTGAGCAGGACGCTGGCCTGCTCAGAAGGTCTGCTTATCGCACCATAAACCACACGTCGCCGGAGATATGATCCATAGTGGCATGCACGTCCCAGCAGCCAGGCGCCGGAAAGACAAAGATACTGCCCCATTCCAGGCCGGGCCGCGTCCAGTTTGAAGTCCCATGATAAATCAGATCCTTCGGCGCAACGCGCTGCCCGTTCGGCCCCAACGCGACGAGGTGCAGATCCCCGGAGCCTGTCATGCGCCATACAATCTTCACTTCTTTGTTTACCGGGAAGGGCACCGCATTGAAGAGCAAAGCCCAGAGCTGGCCGCCGGGCGCCGTTCCTTGAAGCTCTGGTATGCCTATACTTGACCGGTCTACTGGTGACGGCGGGTGGCAGCCTGGCCCCCCCAACGTCGCCTGCCGCGTCGCCGCAGCAGTTGGCGCCTTATGCGTGGCGGGCGGGGACGATGGGTTAGCAGGTGAGCAGGCCGCAAGCAGGGCCATGAGCAGCAGACATACGGCCAGCCACGATCTGAACCTGCTGGCGTCACAGGTTTGCACCGGTCGTTCTCCTCATGTTATTTACTCAGCGGCCTCGCCCGCTCTGCCGGTAGCGGTGTGGTGGACGCGAGCAGGCGATGACACCGGAAATCAGATACACCCTGAAGAGGATTGTGCCATAGAATCCTGAAATGTAGCTGAAGTGCGCGGCGCAATGCCACAGAAACCGGCGATGCTCCAGCCGACGGCAATGCCCGTTGCTTCCGCTCTGGCGAGCAAGTAGTAATAGAGCCGGTGTGCATGGGCTGTTTCGTTCCAGGCCGGTTCGACCCGCGAAAACGGACTGCGGACAGTGCGCCCACCGCCGGAGCCATCGCCATCCACAACGGTATCGACGACCAGACGGCGCGCCCCGCTGTGCAGCAATTGCTGGCCGAACGCCTCGACATCGGTATAGGGCAGGCAAGGGCTGATCGTAATCTGTGTGGGCACGCCGGCTGAGCTGGCGGCGCGCACCAGTTCGCGGCGCCGCGCCAGGGGCGGCCCGCCATTGAGACCTTTGAGATAATCCTGGTCGTCGGTCTCAATTGTAACCGAGAGCCACGCATAGGGGATATTCAGCATAAGCGGGATATCGCGCTCGGCCAGCGGCGAACGCGTCTGGATGACCAGCAGATCAAGGTCCGGGTAGCGAGCGAAGACCTCCAGGCACTGGCGCGTAATCCGGTATTTCCGTTCAACAGGCTGGTATGGATCGGTTGTCGTGCTCATAAAGATGCGCAGGCGGCGGCGCGCCTCCGGCGTCATCGCGTGCAGCGCCGCGTCAAGCAATTGCGCCGCGTTCGTTTTCACCTGTACCGCCAGGCCCCAGGCCCTGTTAAAGCCGCCAACGGCCCAGTTAGGGAGAAACTGCGCATAGCAATACTGGCCGCATGATGTTCGCCCGAAGCCGCATCCCGTGTACGCGGACAGAGAATGCGTGAACGGATAGGGCGCGGATGCCAGGAACCCGCTATGCTGCGCCGTCAGAATGCTCTTCGCCTCTTTCGTGCTGATCTCCATGTATGCATCCCTCCCTTGCTGCCAGATCAGAGGATGACTGATGCTCAACACCTTCGCTCGCACTGAGCGTTCGTGCGGCTTCGCCACATCAGGGATAGAGAGTGTGTTGTAAAAAATGCGCTTCGCGCATTTTTTACAACACACTCTCTATCCCGCGAGCGCCGCAGGCGAGAGCAAACACCCGCCATAGTACATATGTCCTATAGTAACATTACGACTTTCCAGAATCAACATCAATAAACCCCGATTTTGATGCTGCGCTGCGTCTATCGTCTATATAGATTAGTAGTTCCAACGTATGATTGAGCAACCACGAAAGAGTACAAAAGACCAGTTATGACGAACCGTTACCGCCCGGTGATCCAGATTCCGCGCACACCCCTGGATATGCTGCTTGAGGCGCTTGCAGTGCTCGGCGTCCTCGCCGTTATCGCAATCACAGCCTGGGGCTGGCTGACGCTTCCAGCCATTATTCCAACCCATTATGGCATTTCAGGCGCGCCCAATGCTTATGGCAGCAAAGGGAACCTGCTGATCGTGCCCATTTTGTCCGTCTGCCTGTATATTCTGCTGGAATTCTTGAGCCGGTTCCCACAAATATATAACTATCCCTGGCCGATTACTCCCGAGAATGCGCAGCGCCAGTACTACCTCGCGCGCTTGCTCCTGCGCTGGATCACATTTGAGGTGACATGGATGTTATGTATCCTGCAATGGACATTAATCCAGGCAGCGCAAAATAACGCGGCAGATGCGATTGTGCTGGTCGCGCCGGGAATCGTGATCGTATTGCTCATAACGATCA
>DATGLE010000147.1:0-29019 GCA_035294325.1 Ktedonobacteraceae bacterium
AAATACGAACTACAGCAGCGCCTTGCCCACGGCGGCCAGGGCGATGTCTGGAAGGCGCTCGACACCCAGTTGAAGCGCCTGGTCGCGATTAAGATTCTGCACGCCGACCTGCGCCATGATCCCGATTTCGTTACACGCTTCCAGCGCGAGGCTCAGCTTATTGCCGCGCTCCATCATCCCAATATTGTGCAGATCCATAATTTCGACATCGCCCCTGAGCCGGAGGGAGAGGATACGATTGCCTATATGGTGATGGATTATGTCCAGGGGCAGACGCTGGCGGATTACATTCGCAATACGTCGCGCAAAGGACAATTTCCCTCCGCCGCTGATCTGGTCTACCTCTTTACAGGCATCAGCCAGGCCATTGACTATGCACACGGCAAGGGTATGATCCACCGCGATATCAAACCCGCTAACATCTTGCTCGATCAGCGGCTTCCCACAGCGCGACCAATGGGGCAGCCAGTCCTGACTGACTTTGGCATCGCACGTATGCAAGGAGTAGCCAGTGGAACCGTCATTGGTTCGCTGCTTGGCACACCGCTCTACATTTCACCGGAACAGGCGAAGGGATTACATGGAGATCAACGTAGCGATCTGTATTCGCTGGGCATCATCCTTTACGAGATCACCACAGGTATCACGCCTTTTCGCGGTGAAACAACGATGGCTATCCTTATGCAACATCTACAGGATATGCCCACCCCTCCCTCGCTTATCAATCCCAACATCTCACCGGCGTTGTCGGCGGTAATCCTGAAAAGCATCGCCAAGCGGCCCGAGGACCGCTTCCCCAGCGCCTCAGCCATGACGATTGCACTGGCCGAGGCGCTCGATGTACCTGCTCCGCAGCTCCAACAGAGCGCACCATCATCGTATCTCTCTCCCACCGCGCCAGCGACGCTTCCTGCCGACAATCCCCTGTCGCCATCTCACATGTACGGCAGAAGCAATATGTCCGGTCCCGGGCCGAATGCATCGACCTACACTCCGCCAGGAGTAACATCTACGCCAGCACAGGCAGCGGCGCAGCCCGCGATAGAGCAGCCGGTTACGTCAGCACCGCAAAAACAGGGTGGCATTCGCGGACGCACTGTACTCCTGACCGCGCTGGCCGCTCTGGTACTGCTCGGCCTCGGACTGGGTGCATTCATGCTGCTCTCGCGGCCCACATCGCCGCCCACAAACGTCGTTGCGGGACAGGTACGCTTTACGCGCAGCGCTCATGCTGTAGCCGGCGACTACGACGAGTTACAGATCGATCTGCGCAACGTGCCACAGCCGCAAGCGGGCCATGTCTATTACGCGTGGCTGGAGATAGCCGGCAACGAGGGCGCCAGGCCGCACTGGAAGCTAACGGTGGCCCCTGATGGCACAATCCATGCAACGAACCTTACCTATCCAGGCTACAATAATCTGCTCTCGCCCAATATGATCCTGCTGATTACCGAGGAGGACGCGAGCGGGCCAGCGCCGATTGTGCCCTTCCCGGAACCGCGCGCGCGCCTTTACTACGCGCAGATTGCGCCGCTCTCGGCCACCGTCTATAACATCAAAGCCTGCCCGGCGGGCAGCGCCTCCAACGTCTGTATGCAATAATTCCTCTCACTTGCGAGCCTGGCGGCGCTCGCCTTTCTGGTGAGTTGTGTGGAAAAATGCGCTGCGCGCATTTTTCCACACAACTCACCAGATCCCTACGCGGCGGAGCCGCGCGAACAGACATACGCCGGTCCACCAAAAAATTACACTTGCAGCGTCTAGCGTTCATGAGAGAGTTATTTGTGAAAGCAGATGACTCCTGAGCGAAACTCTCTTGAATGAAGAGCTACAAAAGAGAAATGGGAACTAGCAATGAGTACAAATCCGCGCCGCCTCAACAAATACGAATTACAAACGCGCCTGGGACACGGTGGCATGGCCGAGGTCTGGAAGGCCCTGGATACGCAGTTGCAGCGCTACGTTGCTATTAAAATACTCCACGCCGATTTGCAGAACGATCCAAACTTTGTGACGCGTTTTGAACGCGAGGCACAATTTATTGCATCGCTGCATCATCCCAACATTGTGCAGATCTTCGATTTTCACGTCTCTCGCCCGCCAGAAACCGAGGATACCGTCGCCTATATGGTCATGGATTATGTGGAGGGGCAGACTCTCTCACGATATTTTCATGAGACCTCTCATGCCGGCAAATTTCCTTCCTCATCTGATCTTGTACAGCTCTTCACACCTATCTGCCTGGCTATCGATTACGCGCACCAGAAGGGCATGCTCCATCGCGACATCAAGCCATCGAATATTCTGCTGGACAGGCGCGGCACGCTGAAGAACCCTCTGGGGGAACCCGTTCTCTCCGACTTCGGCATTGCGAAACTGCTGGGCGCGGCGGCCATCACGAGCAGCGGCTGGTGGCTGGGCACGCCCTCGTATACCTCGCCAGAGATAGCCATGGGTAAACCTGGCGATGAGCGCAGCGATATCTACTCGCTAAGCGTCATCCTCTATGAAGCATGCGCTGGCGCGCTGCCCTTCCAGGGCGACAACCCTACAGCAGTTCTCATGCAGCATGCTCATGCAGCGCCGATACCGCCCGCGCTGATTAACCCGGCGATATCGCCGGCGCTGGCAGCGGTCATTCTGCGCGGGCTGGCAAAAGAGCCGGAGCAGCGTTTCCCCAGCGCCTCTTCGCTGGGCATCGCTCTGGCGGAGGCGCTCCACATGCCGGTAGATGACAGATTGAGACAGGTTGCATATCTGCAATCGGAAATGAACGGGCCAACCTATATTAGCTCTGCGCATCCATGGAGCGCGCTGCCTCCTGGCCCATCAGCGCACACTCCCGCCATCTCCACGCCGCAAGCCGAGCCGGTAGCTGCTGACGCTTCCGCTGCATCTGCATACGCCAGTTCCGCTCACATAACTCCCGCGAACTTTGGGGCAGGCGCGCGGCCAACGCCAACCCCGATTCCAGACTCTACACCTGCTCCAGTTGCGTTCAGCCCGGCCACGCCCGCGCCTCCTGCCCTCGTCGCTGCTCCCGTCCAGCAACAGCCGGCGCCACCCCCTGCCACGCCGCGCCGGGGGCGCAAAGGAAGGATTATCACGACGATCATTCTGGCTCTCGCGCTAGTTGTGGGCAGCATGAGCGCTCTTGTGCTACTTGCCCGCAGGCCAGCCCCACCGCCCTCTACAGCAAATCAGGTCGTGGGATACGCCTTCTTCCTCAATAGCGGTCAGTTGAATCCAGACAATAGTCAGGGCATTAACGACGAAGTGCTCATACAACTGCATAACATCCCTGATCCCCCAGCCGGCAAGACATACTATGCCTGGCTCCTGAGCGACTCGATGCTGAGTGAGCAAACGACGACGGGGCTGGGACCGCTGACCATCAATCATGGGCAGGTACGCCTGCTCTATAAGGGCAACCAGCGGCATGCTAACCTGCTGGCATTTCAGAGCCGTATCCTTATCACTGAGGAGGACTCGTCAACATCACCTGCAATGTACACTCCCGACACCGCACAATGGAAGTATTACGCCAAACTTTCTCAGGCCGTCAGCCCCCAGGACAGGCTGCATTTTAGCATGCTCGATCACCTGCGCCATTTGCTCTCGGAATCGCCCGAACTCAAATTACGAGGGCTGCATGGTGGGCTGGATATGTGGTTCTTGCGCAACACACAGAAGATTCTGGAATGGTCTACGGCAGCCAGGGACGATTGGAGAACCGGTCCCGACCTGCTCCATCGCCAGGTTGTACGCATCCTCGATTACCTCGATGGCGCTTCCTATGTGCAAAAAGATGCTCCGGCGGCGGGTCCGGTAGTGCTTGCCGATCAGCATGATTCGCAGGTCGGACTGCTTGGTCAGGCTCCAACCAGTCAAGATCCGCCCGGCTATGTCTATGATGACGAGGCGCCGCCGGGATACGTCTACCTTGTCTCAAGCCACCTGGCAGGGACGGTGCTATCTCCCGATGCCACACCGGATCAGCGGACACTCTCCGCGCGTATCCATCTCGCTATCGACCAGGTAAAGGGATGGCTGCAACAATTACACCAGGACGCGAAGCAACTGGTCACGATGAATGCGAACCAGCTAGCGCAGCCCGCAACGCTCTCGATCCTGGATGATATGGTCACGCAGGCGCAGCATGCCTATAACGGTGAAACCGATCCTCTGACCGGCCAGCTTACAGGGGGTGCGATCTGGATCTGTAGTAATATCCAGCGCATGGCAACCTTCGAGGTGAAACCATTTACAGCGCTGTGAAGCGGCGATGCCAGGCGCCCGCAAGGGGCGCCTGGTCCTTTATTGCGTTAACAACGATCATCCTTCAAACTGCGCAGCTTTTTGCGGGCAACTGAAAGAGATGCCCGCAGCCGCTGCACCTCTTCGCGCTCACCCGGCCAGCTCATCTCCTCCACCTCCATCTTACGATCCTTGAGAGCTTCTACAAGGGGAAGAAAATCTTCTATTTGATCCCGCAGCGAGTAAAGCAGAGCCTGCAACTGGCGCGCGGGCAGCCTGAAGATCTCGTCAACAATCATGGACATCGCTTCCCCTGTCATTTCCTCCTGCTCAAGTTTCTCAGCAACATCCTGCCATCCCTCACTTACCATCGTTGCATGGTCCTGATAGCCCTCCCTATCCTCATGGAGAGGAAGAGGCGCGGACCGGTAGCGACGTACCATGTCTACCACCTCGGTATAAGCGATACACCTGATGTATGCCAGAGGGACTGTAATGCGTTTCTTCCGCGCTATCTGCCAGAATTTGATGCGGATCCGTTGAGCGAGTTCATCGATCTCATCGTTCAGCTTATCCACAGGTATAACATTACGAGGCACGTTTTTACATGCTAAAGCGATAATATACGAATCGTACTGCGCTAACAGTTCATCTACTGTACGGTCAGGTTGATGAGCAGACGACGTGTTGACACTGGACGTTTTCATAGCATCCTCCTTCCGCGTATTGAAGCCGGTAACGAGTTTCCTAGAAAACGCCTTTCTCCTCTGAAAGGAAGATCTGAACTCTCACCTCGCCGTGAAGAGGTAGACTCATTTTCACGCCCATAATCAATCAGTTATAGTAATTTCTGCTACTAGCGTGTTAAAATACTTCTAACCGCTTGATTAAATGTTACCTGGGAAATAACCTCAACGGAAGAAAAACTTCGTACTTGAAAATGTAGTATCTGTACAATAGATCCGTACAGGAGTACAGTACGCTTAATGTACGCCTACGTACAGAGCATAGCGAGTTAGATACAGGTGAGAAATGGCCTCTTCGGAAAGTTTCTCCAGTATTCTCAAGGCTTATCGTAAGAACAATGGTTTATCGCAGGAAGAGCTGGCCCGGCGGCTCCATTTTTCAAAGGAGACCATTTCAGCCTGGGAACGAGGGAAACGGAAACCACATCCCCTGCAAATCGCACGCCTGGCACAGGTTTTACAAAAGGATGCCCAGGCTCTCACGCAGTCTCTTTATCCTGACTATCCTGCCGCAAGCGAGTTTAAGAGCCACGAGTCACCCGGTGCCAGGCAGCAAGAAAACAGCCTGATAACTATGTTTGCCAGCCAGGATGAATGTGAAGCATTGATCCGTCACGAAGCCCGTCATGCGACACAGATCAAGGTGCTTACAATCAGAGGAGAAAAGTATTTTTTAGGCCCCAGGAGTATTTTATACCATCTCTGCGATCCAAAACATCCCAGGAATTGTTCCATACAGGTTTTAGTACTCTCACCCGAAAGCAGTCATATTACTCAGGAACTGGCAATAAAACTGGGGCATGATTCGGCACAGAGGATCAGAGAAAAAATGAACAGCGTACTCGGCTATCTCAAATTCCTGATGAACCAGAACAATGGCTTTGAGATCAGATGCTATCAAGAAACTCCTATTTTCAAGATCCTCATGTTTGATAATGTGATGTTCGTCAGTTCTTTTGCAGGCGGGGGGCCTAAGAATGATCGCAATGCGCGGATGTTTCGCCTCATACGTGAGGGGAACCCTCTCTTTATGGGGCTTGAGAGCTACTTCGATCAGTTATGGTTAAGAAGTGCCAGGCCGTTGTAAGGTTGACTCCCGCAGGAGTATAATGGCTGTAAGGATTTCCAAGTAAATTTATGGCTCTGTGGAAAAATATCATGCTTGTAGAAACTCCTGGAGCAACCGAAAAATTCATTGAGCATGCAAAAGAGCTGTTCCATGATGGCGAGTTAGAGCTTATCAAGCAAGCCTGCGCTTTTGCTGAAACACATTATGCTCAAATTAAACATCCACTGGGCATGGCGTATATCGAGTACGCTACCACAGCAGCTATGACGCTGGATGGTTTCTTTGCCGATGCTATAGCAGTCGCTGCCACTCTTATCTATCCTCCCCCTCCAGTTAGTGATGAGATCCTCAATGCCTTGAGAAAACGTTTCGGATATGCAAAAGAGCTTATCAGTGTTGTAGAGGAGGCATTGCATTTAAGCCGCTTTGAATTGCATCCCTGGCAAATTTCCACTGCTCAACAGAAAGATTCTGAGGCCAGAAAAGATATACTCCAAAAGATGTTTCTTTTAACAATTGAAGATGATGATAATGCTTTGCAGGATGCAGCAGCGTTCTTTCTCACAAAAGAAGAGCAGACAGAGAACGTGATCAGAATGCTCATCGACCTCGTTACCGATATCCGCGCCCTCCTTATCAGGCTCGCCGATCAATTATGCTATATAAAACTGCTTAAAGATTTGCCAACAGAGCAAAAAGATTCTTTGCAATATAAATTGTTCGCCCGCTTAGATTTAGCGGTTTATGCTCCTATTGCTGACAGGCTGGGAATATGGCAGCTCAAGTCTGAACTTGAAGATATCGCTTTTCAGCTTCTTGAGCCAGATAAATACCGGGCAATAGAAGACCTGCTTGCTGAGAAGAAGCAAGAGCGTGATGAGTATATCAATCATTTTGTCATTCCTGAAATTCAGAAAATGCTCGAGGCTTTTGAAATAAAAGCCTCGCTTTCTGGCCGGTCAAAACATGTCTATGGCATTTATCACAAGATGGAAACGAAACGGCTCACTTTTGAAGATATAAATGACCTGCTGGGTATTCGCATCATCGTAGATGAAGAGAGTGATTGTTACGCGGCTAAAGATATTATTCACACGTTCTGGCCGCCAGTCAGAGAACTTTATGGCGATGAATGTGTGAGAGATTGGATCGACAAGCCTAAACCCAACGGCTATCGCTCGATACACACGACTATACATTTTAATGACAAGAAAGTTGAAATCCAGATACGTACATATGCAATGCACGATATAGCGGAGTATGGTGTAGCTGCCCAGCACTGGCTGTATAAAGATACCAAAACCTATAGAAAAGGCCGAACACCCCGAGTAGTCAAATTAAAAGATCAGAATTGGAGCAAGAAATTAGAGGCATTGCGTAAGAATCTGGCAAACAGGCAGTCAGAGCAAGAAAGCGGCCTGCGAGATCGGATTTTTGTGATCACACCGAAAGGGCATGTGATCGATCTACGTGTCGGCGCAACGCCGCTGGATTTCGCCTATCGTATTCATACCGATCTCGGGCATAAGTACGGAGGGGCAAAGGTTAATGGGCGGCCGGTACGCCTGGATTATACATTACAGACCGGAGATATAGTCGAGCTTATCACGCGGCCGGGCAAGAACCCCAGCCTTGATTGGCTTTCCCAACGGACAGATGACGCGGGGAATAGTTATTATGTGTTTGCTCAGGCTGCTCACACCAGGAGCAAGATCCGCAAACAACTCAGACAAGCAAAAGCGCTAGACTGACTCATTTTCTGCGCCGCGCCATCTCCTCTTCTGTCGTGCCGCTCGTAACCAGTTCGTAGAGCAGCGCTGGCCCCTCCTTTGGTCGCAGAACACGGCCCAGGCGTTGGATATACTCGCGCCGCGTGCTGTTGCCGCTGACGATGATCGCCACGCGACAGTCCGGCACGTCGACCCCTTCATTGAGCACGCGTCCCGTGACCAGCTTGCTATAGCGGCCCGCGCGGAAACGCTCCAGGATGATACGCCGCTCTTCGGCGGGCGTCTTGTAGGTGATGCTCGGTATGCAGAACCGCCGGCTGATCTCATCGACCACGTAGTTATATTCTGAGAAGAGAATCACCATATCCCGCGCGTGCAGGTGCAGCAGGCGTTCGATCTCCGCGTATTTGGCGGGCGCGTTCATGGCGATACCGCGCGCTTCACGCCAGGCGAGCATGGCCGCACGGGCCTCGGAGTCGCGGGCACTCATGTAGATCAGTTTATGTTGGAAATCTTCGGGGCTGTTGATGACGATGCGCCGTCGCTGTAAAAAAGAGCGATAGATGCGGCGCTGCTCGGCATACCGCGCCTCGTCCTCGCTCGATAGCGCGACCTCTATGCGCTGTTCTTCATATTCCGCGAGATAGCGCCCCTCGGTCAGTTCGGCGGGCAGGCGGCGATAGACTTCCCGCCCGATCAACTCGTCAAGCTCAACATGGGCCATGTCGCTGCGCTCCGGCGTTGCGCTCAGGCCGAGGCGCAGGGGCGTAAAGGCGCTTTCGGCGATCAGGCGATAGGTTGGCGCGGGCAGGTGATGGCACTCATCGAAGATGAGCAGGCCGAAGTGGCGCAGTTCGCGCGGATAGAGGGCAGCGGAATCATAGGTAATGATGGTGATGGGTTTGAGGTCCTTCGCGCCGCCGCCGAAGAGGCCGATATCATCCACGTTCAGAGCCAGTGCCGAGGCGAGAGCGCCGCGCCATTGCTGCAAGAGGTCGATAGTGGGCACGACGACAAGCGTCCACAGAGCGGTTTCGTGAATAGCCATCGCGGCGACGAAGGTCTTGCCCGATCCGGTTGGCAGGACTACGACGCCGGCGCTGCCCTCAGCGAGCCAGCAGGCCAGGGCCTCTTCCTGGTATGGTCGCGGCTCCAGGGCCAGCGCGGTAGCGAAGGGCAGCGCCGGGCGTTCTTCAAAGAGGACGCTATACGGCGTCTGCTGCTCGCGCAGAGCGCGTTTGATAGCACTGAAGTGCAGCGGCTGCGTGCGCAGGAAACGATAGCGCCTGTCCTGCACCATGCTGTCGCACAGTGTGGCAGGCAGATGTGATCCAAAGAGCCTGCTGAGCAGTTCGGGCAGCGGCAGGTGCAGCCACGCTTCCGGCGGCGTAATCACGAGGTCGCGACCTCGCAGGTCAACGGTAGTTATCGACATAAGGCTATTGGATAAAGAGCGATGGTTGATAGGAGGGAGGTGACGCCTGCATCTGCTTCGCTCGCTCGCTAGCACTTACATGCAGCAATGGCATAAAAGTCCTGGTGACATCCTCCGCCGGCCAGGGCAGGGCGCGAGCGCCTTTTTCCAGCAGCAGCTTATTACCAGGTAAAATTTCAGCCGAGCCGGCTTCGCGGACGTACAGGGGCCGGCGCTGCTTCAGAGCGCCATGCGCGCCTTCCCACGTCCCGCCTTTGCTATCCGCTTCCGCCACGATGACGATCTGTGCCAGACCTGTTACCACCATGTTGCGCTCCATTGCGCGGCTCACCAGCCAGGGAGCATCGGGATGGAACTGGCTCAACAGGAGCACCTTGCCCGTTTCAATCTTAGGACGCAGGACGCGCATCTGCGCTCTACTCAGCTTGCGAATACCATGGGGCAAAACGACGGTTGTGTAGCCATCAACGCCCGTCGCGCCCTCATACGCTGAGCGATCAACGCCGCGCGCGTTCCCGCTGATGACATTGGCGCCCTGTGCAGCCAAAAATTGGGCGACGGCGCTGGTGAACTCAAGGCTCTCCTCGGTGGCATTGCGCGAACCAATAATGGCGATAGTCGTGCGCTTGAGAATTTCCAGATCGCCCAGCGCAAAGAGCAATGGCGGAATACGGTTGATATCGAGAGCGGCTTTCAATAAAGCTGGATACTCGTCGTCAAGCACCGTAATCAAGCGTACCTGATCGTGCTCTAATTGCTCGGCGAGAAATGATTGGCTCGGCAGCTTTTCCTTCGCCCGCTCAAGCTTCTGCACGATATCGGTTTTCAGGTGACAGGTAGCAATCCACTCATGGGGATCAGCCGCGAAGAAATCTTCCAGTTTCCGACCTCCCTGCTTGCACCAGAGTGCCACTATAGCGTTGACAATGCGTAACGATAGGCCGCTCTCGAATACTAGCAGGAGCCAGCAAGCTTGCTCCCGTAAATCCATAACGCCCTCCTGTTCACCAGACTTTATTGGTCGTCTGAATGCTGCGTCTTTGTGATTGTAAAAGGATAGACGGCAAGCGCTCCAGCTTTCATTAATGTCTGTCCAACTTCACGCAGCATATAACCTGAATCATAGATGTCGTCGATCAACAGTACCGTGCGCCCCACCACCCACGCGGGAAACGATACTGAGAAGGCGCCCTTGACGTTATCAATCTTCTGCCAGTGATTCGTACCGTATTTTTGTTCGCGTGTCGCTCGTATTTTCGTTATCACAGGCAAATATTCTATCGTCAGGGCTGCCGCCACCTGCCGCGCGAAATCTTCCACCAGCGTCCCGCTGATGGTTGGCGGCACACTAACTATAGCATCAATCTTCTCAATTGGGTAGCGTGTACGTATGACTTCGATAGCACGCACCACCAACCACGAAGCGAACGGCCCGGCTCCTTCGTACTTGCTACCACGGATCAGCCTCCCAATACGCGTCGTTCCATGATAAGAAAGCGACCAGCCCGCCTCATGTACCACAGTCTTCCCGACACAGCGCTTCTCGATACGTGGCAGCCACTCCTCCTCAAGAAAATGGGCTACTCTTGCCTGCATTCTTTCTGAAAGCTCTAAAACTGGAAAATTACCCGGCTGGCAATATCCACAGATTCCACAACGATAGCCAGGTTGATCGCCGAGGTATGTCGTGAGATATTCCATGAAACATCCCTGGCATAAAGCATAGTTCTCCATATCGCGCAGTTCGCGGAGTTTCTGACCACGCACAGCATCATAATTGGAAAAATCTATCTGGCCGCCGCGACCAGTAGATGTATAGCAACGATTCCTGCCGTCACGTTCGGCGAAGTCCTGATCTTCCAGGTCTGCCAGAATGGTGCGTATGGCCGTCTGAGCATAGCCGGTTATGCGCATCAAATCGCTTTCACGCAATCCCTCTGAATTTGATCTGAGTAGAGAAAGTACCTTCTCATAGCATTTACTTTCAGGCTTCGCATTGCTAATAAAATGCTCCTGTATCTTCAGATCGTCAGGATTATACAGCAGGATACACCGCGCAATCTCGCCGTCACGCCCGGCGCGCCCCATCTCCTGATAGTAGTGAATCGGCGAAGGTGGAATATGATAGTGAATAATAAAACGCAGATCGCGTTTATCAATGCCCATGCCGAGCGCATTGGTTGAACACACGACTTTATAGCGGTTCGCCATCAAATTCCGCTCGATCTCCTGCCGCATCTCATCGTCGCGACCCGCATGATAATACTCGGCAGCGTGCCCCAGGGAAGAGAGAAACGCGGCGATAGTCTCGGCGTCTCGCTGCGTGGCTGTATAGATAATCCCTGTGCCGGGAAGGGAAGGGAGCAATCCGCTTAGATAGGCAAGCTTTTCCTCGTCGCCACTCAGTGGCACAACGTTCAATTGGAGATTTGGGCGCAGCATAGTACCCCGTATTACCTGGACACCAACACCCATTTGCTGAAGAATGTCTTCTTCAACCCGCTGGTTGGCGGTTGCAGTCAAAGCCAGTACAGGCGTATGGCGGGGAAGAGCGCTCAGCAACCGCACGATACGGCGATAGTCCGGGCGGAAGTCATGGCCCCAGGCCGAAATGCAATGAGCCTCGTCTATAACAACCATACTGATGCGCATACGAATGATACTGGCACGCCAATCTAGATTCCCCAGGCGCTCAGGAGCGATAAAGAGCAGCTTCAACTCGCCCGCGATGGCCCTCTCCAGTGTCGCCTGATTCTCTTCCCTGCTGAAATCCGAACTGACTATGGCGGAGGGTATGGCGTAAATGCTGTTGCAGCGCTGGCATTGATCGCGCATCAGAGCTTTCAATGGCGAAAAAACGATAGTGAGATGAGGATAATAGAGGCTCGCCATCTGGTAACAGAGGGACTTGCCCCATCCTGTGCGCTGAATGACGAGCAGGCGCCTGCCCTGCGCAAGTCGCTCGATGATGGTGTGCTGCCCCTGATGAAAACCAGTGGTGATGTGAAAACGCTCTGCTAATAGCTTTTCCGCTGGATAACCCTGCCACGTAAAACTTGTTACCATTTTCCTCGCTCCAAACATCATCTCTATTATGTAAAGTGAGAAGCTATAAATCACCCGCAATTGGGCGATATGCAGTATAACTCGGCTTGCGACGAAATATATTAATATATCATTAAGAAACAGAGCTCCCAGAACAGATCAATAAATCACTGCAACTCGCTTTAGTTGCGTCAGCACGAATAACTCTGCCGCCAGTAAACTATAAAAGGATACCGGTATCATCAAATAAGATGGCTTTCTGATGCTAACATCTACATAAAAATACTTAGCTATTTTTGGTTACACGCTGGACATATTCGAGCAGCGCTCTGTAAAATTTATGATGTGCCTCTATGCTCCATTCCATCCGCACGTAGTTCGTGGTTACGTTATTTCAGGAAATAATGTGAGTAAAGATAGAATCGATGCCAGTATCGGGCTTGTCTTCAGCTTGAGATTATTGCAGCGCTACCGGAGCAATGGCGTTCTTCAGGCGAAGATTCATCATGTGCCCGGGGTTCGGGGGCACTGCATGGCCTACGTGCAACTCGCTCAGGGCGTGGTCGCCACCTGCTATATCGAAGACGAGCGCGGGCAGCGCCAGCAGGTATCAGTCGATTTGCTGTGTCGCGTCGATACTGATCGGGGGCCTTTTGAATGGACCTTCCAGCCACTGACCATAGCGCAGGCATCTCCTGCTCCAGAGGCACAATCAGCTAATAGTGTAACTCCCGGCGCGGAACTGCCGGACTCTCTCGTTCTGAAGGTGATCGCTCCGCTCCCCTGGGAGCGGCTTGGCAACTGGACAGTGGGGCAGAAGCAGATGCTCTACAGCGTCTGGCGCATGATTGACGGAAGGCGCACGGTTCAGGAGATCAAAGCAGGTGTCTCCCTTCCGCCACAGGTTGTCAATGAAGCCCTGCAAATCCTGCTCTCATTCCATATTGCCGATATCTCTTCATAGTTTACAGGAGGATCCCTATTATGAGCAACTTCATCACCGGCAATTCAGAGGCTCCGTGGACTCCTACCGAAGTGGTTGAGCAGGAATCTGAGCAGCGGGAGGGCAGCCTGGTCCGCTGGTGGTATAGCTGGACCACGCCTGAACGCCCGCCCATCAACGCAAGCTTCGTCAGGCGCGAGGCGGATCGCAGAGCGCGCCTGTTGAGCGTGGTAGCCTTTTTCTTTCTGGTCACGATGGTTCTTTTCTTTCCTGCCTCTCTCTTCATGCCTGCGATTACGCCCATGGCCGTCGTCTTCGCCTCGCTGGCGACTTTCATCGCCCTGTTTGTCAACCGGGCCGGCAAAACGACGCTCGCGGGCCTCATCATGGTGATCGGCGCGGAGATTGCTCTGACCTCGGCTATTCTGGCGATGCGCCCTTTTCTTTCGGTTGACGTGCAGCTCTACGATCTCTACGTTATCATCATTCTGCTCGCGGTCACGCTGCTGCCGGCGCGCTACATCTTTCTCTTCGCCCTGGCGCATTCTGCTTTCATTGGCGTAGATATGTACGTTCATCCTCACACGCTGGCGCTGGCGCAGGATCTCCAGACGCAGTTCATCCCCGCCATCGTGCGTCCCATCGGCCTGCAAATCATGGTTGCCAGTGTTGCCTATATCTGGGTGCGCAGCGCTACGCGGGCTATTGAGCGTGCCAACCGGGCTGAGATGGTTGCGGCGCTGGAACATACCATCGCCGAGCAGCGGGCCTTTATTGAGCGCGAGAAGCAGGAACTGGAAGAGAGCATCCAGCAGCTTATCCGCGCGCACGTCGATGCCGCCAACGGCCAGCTCACGGGCCGCGTTGCCTATCCTCCGGCGAAGGCGCTCTGGCCCCTGGTCGGCGCGATGAACTCGCTCTGGGTGCGCTTACAGAGGACTCAGCAGCTTGAAGGGGAGTTGCAGCAATTGCACCAGGCCATTGCCTACTATATCCAGCTTATTCAGAAAAACAGCGTATTGGGCCAGACAACGCTTCCGCTGGTGCGCACCGGAACCAGCCTGGATCAGCTTATGCTGGCGATGAAGACGCTCTATAGTCCTTCGCGCCAGCAGGAATAATGAGGTAGATAGATGGATCAGGGCATCGACCGGCCCTGTCGGTCGATGCCCTGATCCATCTATCTACTTTAAACCTATGCGCGCCTCCAGTTCCCTTGCCACACTGTAGGGATCGCGCTCGCGCTTCGTAATATCCTCCACCAGCCTGTTCCACTCCTCCTCATCCACAGCGGAGCGCAGTGCGTTCTGTACGGCCTGCACAATCAAGGTCTGTAGCTCGCTGCGTACCTGGCGCTGCGCACGCTGCTCCAGCATGCCGCTCTCTATCAGATACTCGCGGTGCCGTTGTATGGCGTCGGCAAGCTCAGGAATGCCCTGCTCTTTGATCGCGGAGGTCTTCAAGATGGGGATGCGCCAGGATGCCTTGCGCCGGTTGGGATCGAGGCTCAGCAGCATCGCCAGCTCCGCCACGGTCTGATTCGCGCCGGGCTTATCCATCTTGCTGACGACGAAGATATCCGCGATCTCCATAATGCCAGCCTTGATCGCCTGCACATCATCGCCCATGCCCGGCGCGACGACCACCAGCACCGTCTGAGCGGTGCGCATCACCTCGACCTCGGCCTGGCCGGTCCCCACCGTCTCAATAATGATAGGATCGTAGCCGGCGGCATCCATCGCGCGCACGACATCGCGCGTCGAGGAGGCCAGGCCGCCCAGGCTGCCGCGACTCGCCATGCTGCGAATAAAGACGTTGGGGTCGCCAGCCAGTTCCATCATGCGGATGCGATCACCGAGGAGCGCGCCGCCAGAGAAAGGGCTGGTTGGATCTACGGCTACCACGCCTACTTTACGCCCGCGATTGCGCAGTTCGCGCACCAGGCGCGTGACGAGTGTGCTCTTGCCCGCGCCCGGCGCACCCGTCACGCCGACGATATGAGCGTGGCCGGCGTGTTGATGCAGTTCGGCCAGCCATTTACGAGCCAGGGGGGTATCATTCTCAATCAGTGTCACCATGCGCGCCAGGGCGCGGCGGTCTCCATTAAGAAGACGTTCAACAATATTCTGCAAGGCCGCACCTTATACTTCTGCGGCAAGGCGATCAGCCCGCACATTCTCACGCACAAATTTGATAATCTCATCGGTAGGGGTGCCGGGACCGAAGCAGCCCTTGATCCCCATTGCCTTGATCGCCGGTATATCCTCGTCGGGCAGAATGCCGCCGGCGGCCACGAGCACATCATCCACGCCATTCTGCTCCAGCAGTTCCATAATGCGTGGGAAAAGCGCCATATGCGCCCCCGAAAGAATGCTCAGGAGAATCGCATCCACATCCTCCTGAATTGCGGCCTCGACGATCATCTCCGGCGTCTGCCGAATGCCGGTATATATCACTTCCATGCCGGCATCACGCAGCGCGCGCGCGATGACCTTCGCGCCGCGATCATGTCCATCCAGTCCCGGTTTCGCGACCAGGACACGGATCGGGCGAGTATCAGCCATAAACGATGACTCCTTTGTCAACACCATTGCGGAGCGCCGGGGAGCGCCCCGGCTGAAGTGCAGCGGCATAGAGCTGGCAAATAGCATGTTCCAGCGCTGCATAGAGTTCCTGTTGTTTCAATTCTACAACGGGGGGGATCTGGCTGCAAGTGCACGTCAACGCCTTCGCGAGTTCGACAATGCGCGCTTTTTCGGCCGTCGTCGCGACAGGGATGGGCAGATGCGCCAGGACGTGCTGCTCTATCTGGGGCTGCACCCATTTGTAGGCTGTGTACAGCACATACACATATTCTCTTAACAGACGCGAGTTGAGCAGCGCCAGCAGAAAGTAGAGTTCATCCAGCTTCTCTTTTTCAGATATCATCTCGTGTTCAGGTATCATCTTGTTGTGGACCATCAGGGGTATATTCGCGTGGGCCGGCCCGGATCTGGATTCCTGGCCGCGCAGGTTGAGAAGGTAGAGTGTCTGCAAGGCGATGTGTCCCTGGAGATCGAGCGTCGCCTGCAAGTGGCTGCTGCTCTTTACAACCAGCAGCTTGGGAGCCAGGTAGCGCTCAAGGGGCTTTGTAACGCCGGAGCGCGCAATCCAGCAGTTCGCCACAGGAGGCGCATAGGGCCGCACATCCACGCCGCCGCGTACAACTGGATACCATGCATGCTGCGCGGAGGGACGCGCCCCGGTCAGGCGCGGGCTGTTCTTGCCAAGCTCTTCGCCGCGCCAGACCCGCGTCAGGGTGCCCAGAGGCACAAAGCTCCGCTCCTCACTGCGAGCAGGCGGCATGCAGAGGCGGGCATGCAGTTGTGCGATAAGCGTATGCTCCACTTCACTGAGCAGGTAGCGCAGTTCGGCACCCGGCTGCTGGCTCAACAGTGACTGGACCACAGTTTTTGCGCCCGGCAGAGGCGACGGCGAACATGCAAACGGCGCTTTTGTCGATACCGGCGCCTCTATCTCCCGCGCGGCGACACGCTGCCAGCGTTCCCGCGCCCACGATACGCGATGCGTGCGCGCGGCTGGCTGCTTCTGCGCGATGATGACCACGACTCCGACGCTGGCGGGGAAGACGCCAGCGAGATGCCAGAGATGATGCACGGTTGTCTGCTCAAGGAGTTGCCGGCGCTCCTTCGCTGCATTGGCGCGCGCCAGCACGGGATCAGGAAGCACCAGGCCCATCCATCCTCCCGGGCGCACTACCTGGAGCGCGAGGCGCAGAAACAGCAGGTAGCTATCCATCTGACCACTGCGCTGCGTGGAGCGATAGCCGCTGAGGTCACTATTCTTTGCGGCCAGGTAGGGAGGGTTAGCAAGGAAGAGGTCCACGTTTGCGCGCTGCTCCCAGGCCAGAGCCAGCCCGTCCGCCTGGTGAATGTGCAGGCGCAACTCTTGCTCGCACGCATCCTCGCGCGAGCAATCTTCCAGAGCGGCGCGCAGTCGCATTTCCGCCAGGAAACAGGCCACAGGATCGGGATCGAAACCCCAGAGGTTGCGCTGCGCCGAGGCTATGAGCGCCTCGTCGCTCAGGCCGGCGCGCTTGCCGGAAGCAACGAGACGGCGTGCGGCGCCTGCCAGGAAATTGCCGCTGCCACAGGCGGGATCGAGGACGCGCAGGTGTGTAAGATCCTGTTCCGGGCCGTAGCCGCAGGCATCCAGAATGCAGGCGACCAGCGCCGGGGGCGTCGAGAAATGGCCGCGCCGCTTGCGTTCAGGAGCCGGCAGTCCGGCTTCGTACCAGTTCAGGATCTCGTTCATGTATCATCTTCAACGAAATTTATCGAGCAAGCCGGACGTGTTATCCTGAGCGGAACGCTCAGGATAACACGTCCGGCTTGCTCAACTTCTCTAACGCGGCGCGAGCGGCCAGACGGCCCGCCTCCTTGATACTGGATGCCTGGCCCACACCCAGAAGGCACTCCTGCTCGAACACGCCTACCAGGAAGACACGATCATTGTGGCGCCCGCTGCGCTCCAGCACACGATAGCGCGGCAGGGAGCCGGAGCGCTGCAAGATGATTTTTTGCAGGCGGCCTTTGGGATTGGTATCCAATAACTGGCCGCTCACCTGCTCCACTACAGGTAGAATCGTGCGCGCCACGAATTCGCGCGCGGCCTGCGGCCCCTGATCGATATGAATAGCGCCGACGATGGCTTCCAGCACGTCGGCGCATAACGAATCGCGTGATCGCTCATTGAAGGTGCGCAGGTTGGCGACATCGACGCGAATATAGGGGAACAGGCCGAGCCGCTGCCCGATACCGGCAAAGACACGGCGGCTGACGACCTCCGATTTGAGCGCGGTCATCTCACCTTCCGTCGCCTCGGGGAAGGTACGATAGATATGCTCTACGACGTGAGCGCCAATAATGGCATCGCCCAGAAACTCGAGTGTATCGTAAGAGTCGCGTACAGCGCTCTCCGCGCAACATGAATGGTGTGTTACCGCCCGCCGCAGCAATGCACGATCATGAAATGTCACCTGGAGCAGCGCTTCTAACGCGGCAAGGTTATCTACGGGTTCCGTGTCTTCCATAGCAAGTGTATTATAACCCAGCGTAGAGTAGTCGTCGAGATCAGGTTTTAGATTCCCAGCGCCAGCGCTGGCGCGGCTTCGCCGTGCCGGAAATGTATATTAATTTCACGAAAATGCACTTCGCGCATTTTCGTGAAATTAATATACAGAAGGCGAGCGCCGCAGGCGTGAGCAAGCGAGCGTAGCGATACTTTGATGAAAGATCAGGGATGCTAATAGTACCCGGCAGCGCTATAATAATAGGGATCAAAACTGTTACAGTTTGACGTATATGTCACTATACATCCGGGAAAATAACTACAGACGATACGACCAGCATCTAACAAGGACAGGACATATTTTATGGCAGTTTTACGAAAAGCGAGACTCCTCCGCCATCGTCTCTTCATCGCCCTGCCGCTCGCTCTATGCCTGTTTTTTCTCTTCCCAGCAATCAGCCTGGCGCATGCTGTCTTGTTGCGCTCGGATCCCGCGCAAGATGCCGTGCTTAATACAGCGCCCTCACAGGTACGCATGTGGTTCAGCGAAGACCTGAACCCCACTTTCAGCACAGCGGCGGTTGTCAATGGCAGGAACCAGCGCGTTGACCTGCATAATGCTCACGTCTCGCCCGATAATCCGCAGGAGATGGACATCTCGCTCCAGGCTAATCTCCCGCCGGCGGTCTACGTCGTGATCTGGCGCACACAGTCGGCGGATGACGGGCATATTCTGGTAGGCTCCTTCATCTTCAGTGTCGCCGAACCCGACGGCACGGTTCCTAAACTCAGCGGCGGCGTGGTACCGGGGCAGAATATTCTCGGCAGTTCAAGCTTCTCTTCAGGCTCCTCCAGCGGGCAGCTCGATGGTCCGGCGTTCTTTAGCTTCATCATGGTGACGCTTGTGGACCTCGGCGTGGTCTTCTGGGTTGGCGCTCAACTCTGGCGCACCTTTGTTTCGCAGCTTACCGATACTGAGGATCAGGAGCAACTGATGATTGAGCGGCAGACGGAGTACCGTTTCGAGCGCTTTTTCGCCCTGCCCACCCTGCTGGTGCTGCTGCTGGCGAACGTTGGCGTCCTCGTGGGTCAGGCGCTCTCCCTCACCGGCGGCAATCCCGGTCAGGCGCTCTCACCGGCGCTGCTCAGCGGTCTCGTCGCGGACGGCCATTTCGGCACCTACTGGATTATGCGCGAAATCGTCATCATCCTTGCTATTATTGTCGCCGCTTACACCGTTCTCTTCAAAGGACGCGCGCAGTCCATCGATAGCCTCATCACATGGCTGAATCTGCTGCTCGGCCTGGCGCTGCTCATCGCCGTGACGCTCTCAGGGCATGCGGCGGCAGCCAGCCCCGATCTGCTGATCTACGCTGTGCTGGTAGACTGGCTGCACCTGCTGGCAGCTTCGCTCTGGATCGGCGGCATGCTCTTTATCGCCCTGATTTACCTTCCGGTGCTGAAAGGCCGCTCGCTCTCCGAACGCGCCGGCTCACTGCTCACGGTCCTGCCACGCTTTTCGCCGCTGGCGATTACCGGCGTCATCATCATGGCCGTTTCAGGTCCCTTTAACGCAGCAGTACATATGACCTCGATAGAGCAGGTTATCGCAACGGCATACGGGCGCACGCTTGTGGTCAAAGCGCTGCTGGTTGGCCTGCTGCTATTCACCAGCGCCATCCATGTTGGACTGTATCGCCCACGCCTGGCAAAAGACTACAGGAAATATGCGCTCGCCCGCGACGATGGGCCGCGAGGCGAAACATCTGAGGCAGAGCAGTCAGAACGCCCGATTCACCGCACAGACGAGGTAAAGCAGTTGGAGGCGCAGGTAGCCAGGCAGACCAGGAGGCTCACCAGCACACTACGCTGGGAACCGCTGCTCGGCGTAGGCGTCCTGCTCTGTACTGGCCTGCTGAACGTCTTCGGTGGCACGCTCCAGCCGCCAGCACCACCCGCGCCACCAGCACCGGCAAAACCACACCCTTTCGTTGCTACCGTTAAGACCAGCGATAACAAATTTAGCATCGACCTGAACGTCAATCCAAACACCTTTGGCACCAACGTCTTTACCGTCACGGTGCGCGATGCCGCGACGGGCAAGGTCGATACGAATGTGGGAGTCTCGGTCTACACCACGATGCTCGATATGGATATGGGCACGCAGGCCAATAACCTGCAACCCGATGGCAAAGGGCATTTCAGTGCCCAGGGCGACCTGAGCATGCCGGGGCGCTGGCAACTGCGCATTGAGATCCGCACCCCTGATAATACGCTGCATGAGGCAAAAGTCGATATGCTTACCCCCTCATGAGGAAAGTATGATATTATCAACGGTAGCTAAAGAGTATGTCTGATCGCCAGCATCATTGCATGCTCGCACCTGCGGCGCTTTGTTATACGAGAAAACGCGCTAAGCGCGTTTTCTCGTATAACAAATTAAGACCAGGCGCGGCTCCGGCGCGCGAGCAGCCCGTCTGAGAGTGTGAAGACACCGGGAATCGGCTGCATTCTACGATCTCCAGTGATGGGAACAGCTATGAAGATTTATTCGAGACTGCGACCTCAAACATTGATGGATAGACAAAACTCTCGGACGAGAGTTGCCCGATCTCCCCTATGGATTTTGTCCTGCCTGGCAGCGCTGCTTCTAGCCGCCTGCGGCGGCGGGAGCGGGCCAGGAAGCGCGGCGTCGGCGACGCCAACCGAGGCCCCGGTCAACGGTTTTGGCACCGCTGCCAACCACGTCCATTCATTGATTGCCCTGCCTGACAATGTGCTGCTGCTGGCTACCCATTATGGCATTTTTCGTTCTTCCGATGGGGGAACAAGCTGGACGCAGGTTTCCTCCGGCCCGAACCAGCCGATGCAGGGATTGATGGAGACTTCGCTGGTCAGCAGTCCGCTCAACCCGCAGCGTCTCTATGTGCTGACGCAGATCGCCATTCCCCATCCAAAGGGAACTCTGGGCCTCTATACCAGCGCCGATCAGGGGCGGACCTGGCAGCTTACGGTCACTACGGCGAGCATGGGCAACATGTTCTTTGTCGCGGCGGGCAACGATACGCCGAACGAAGCCTATGTCTACCTGCCGGCCCTGGGACCGCTAGGACTCAAGGTGAGCCTTGACGCGGGAGCGCACTTTTCCCCCGCCGGCCAGCTTCCTTTCGGCAATATCTGGGGTATGCTCGCCATCCCCGGCTCGCCCGGCAATCTACTGATCTATGGCAGTGAGGGCGTCGCGCGCAGCACCGATGGCGGCGTACACTGGCAGGCGCTCAAAGGCATCAGCGGAGGCGTCTTCGATATGGTCATGGCGCGCGCGCATGCGCCCATCTACGCCGCCGGGGACGCGGGCATGTACGTCTCCAAAGACAATGGCAAGTCGTTCCAGCTCGTCTATACGAAATCCTCGTTCGGTTCGCTCACCGCTTCGCCGGTGCAGCCTGATCTGCTCTACGGGGAGACGGGCACGGCCATCTATCGCAGCGCCGATGGCGGCCACACCTGGAGCCAGCTTCCAGCAATCAAGGGCAACCTCGGCAACCTGGCGGCTGATCCAACGAATGCAGACCTGCTCTATCTTTCGCTCTCCTATCCCACCCAGGTCTACCGCTACAATCACAGCAATGGAGAGTGGTCATCGCTGACACCCGGGGCGTAGGAAGGGGCACAACGATGAATATGAGCGATCAAGTTTGGGAGGGCCAGCGCACTGTTGTCCCGTTTGCGGTCCTGGTTGTCCTTGCGTTCATATGCACAATGTTCTTCGCGCCGCCTGCCCATGCCGACGGCGGCGCACCGCAACTGGCGTATGTCGCGGGGACGGCGCAGGGAGTCAGCGTGATCGATATCGCACAGCAGAAAATAACCAGCGTCATCACTGCCGGAGGCGATCCGCATATGGTTCTGCTGAGTACAGATGCGCGCTTCCTGTATGTCGCACAGCCACAGGCCGGGCGCGTTGCCATCATCGCGGCCAAAACCGGCAGTGTGTTCTGCACGGCCAGCGTTCCGGGGCAGCCCTCGCTGCTGGCCCTCGACGGCAACTCTAACACGCTCTTCGCCGCCGGCAACGGAGCGTCGAGCATCAGTGCGATTGATCCAACGAACTGCGCCATCAAGCGAACGCTTCAGACGAACGGCCCGGTCTACGGGCTGGCTATCGCCGCGGTGGCGGCATCCGTCTCCAGCGACAGCGGCAACCAGCTCTGGGTTTCCTCCGGCGATAAACTCCTGGTCTTTGATGATCTCAAGGGGCAGCAGATGGGCAGCGTGACGATTGCCGGCGGGCCGCAATATATCAGCATTCCGCCCGGCGCCACCGTCTACGTCACCACGCGCCAGGGCAGCGTATTCGCGGTTGATCTCAACTCGCATCGACTGGAACAACTGATTACCGGCGGAAGCTACGGCCCGATGGACTACGATGCCAATACCGGCGAGATATACGTGCCCGACAGGCAGCATAACCAGCTCGTCGTCCTGAGTCCGGTCAATGCTGGCTTCGCTCCGCCGCACGAGCCGGCGCGCACAATTGAACTGGGCGTGTCTCCGCAGTCGGTGGCGATTACCAGCGATGGGCAGCTTGGCTTTGTCGCGCTGGCCGGGGGCAACGTCGCCATGCTGGACATTCCGGGTCGACAGCTCATCAACACCTTCCATGTGGGCGGCAACCCGCACTTCATCATTACGGGGCTGTATCCGCCGGCCATCGGCACAACGCCGCAGCAGGCGTCGATTCTGGGTACAGTCATCAATATCGCGGCCTATATCTTCGTCATCGCGCTGCTCATCGTCCCCATCCTGCTCTTCAGAAGATACGCCAGGGCGCGGCGCGATGCCAAACCGTAGAAATTATTCCCTGGTCGTGATTTCTAATATTTCGGGCGCCTTCGCTACGATGCGAGGAGCCACCAGCTCGGTCACGATATAATAAAAGGCCGCGCCATAGAGCAGCGCCGCCGGGATGGAGAACGTCCAGAGCCAGCGCAGGTTGAAGTAGACGGGCGCGATCAGCGCCAGCGCGACGGGTATCAGGATCACCGCCGTGGCGGCGAGCGCGGCCAGCGACATAACCGCTCGCAAGCAGCCGCCCTCCGACGACATATTAGCCGAGGCACGAAAGCCACGCTGCGCCAGCCGCATGCGCTGAGGGAAGAAGACCGACGTAAAATTGCCGCAGCCGAGCATCACGCCAATGCCGGCCAGGCCGACAGTGAGGGCCGGCCAGAGCAGATCCCATCCTCTAGAGATAAAGGTAGCAATGCCCACCACCAGGACCATCTCCACAATCCCGATGCCAAAGACCACAAGGTTCTTTCCCCACAGGATACGGCGCGGCTCAACAGGAAACAGAAAGAGCGTGACCAGGCTCTGCCGCTCAAGCCCCAGCGTATTGCAGGAGAGTGAGTAGAGTGTGAAGAAGACAAAAAGCGGCGCCAGCATCACCGCCCAGGACGAGACGAAAAGCTGATGGTTATTATTGCCGGGATTGAACAATGTAATAACGATCAGCACAACTATCGACACAATCGACTGGGCAAAGGTCGCCTGAAGCTGCGGATCGCGCCGGAAGTACTTCAAATCCTTGAGCGCGACAGCGAGCACCTGCGAATCAAGCGCGCTCCTCCAGAATCCCGCCGGATGTATCACTGCCTCCGCCGCCCGCGCAACACGACGGCGGCGAATGCGCTGTACGCCGCCACTTTCAGGAGAATTCAAGCCCCGCTCTACGACAAGCTGCCAGAGGTATAGCACCGCTACGCTGACGACCAGCAGTGCAGCGAGCCAGACAAGGCTCAATGCCCAGTTGCCGATCACCGCCTGCTGAATAGCGCGCGCGGCCATGCCTGGCGGGAGCCATTGCAGGTAGGGCGAGACCGTTGTGTGACTCAGATTAGAGATGAAGCCTTCCGAACCCAGACCACGGAAGGCAAGCTGCTGGAAGAGATAGCATGAGGAAGAGAAGATCGCCACAATGATGATGCTCAGGTCGCGGAAGCGCCGGCTTTGCAAAACGCGCATGAGCAGAGCCAGAACGAGCTGGCTCATGCCGATGACCTGGACGTAAAACACCAGCATCGTCAGCAATGCCATCAACGCGAGTGGGACAGAGATCGCCCAGCCAGCGACGACGGCGGCGAAAACGAGCAGCAGCCCTATGGTGGGAATATCCAGCAGCGTCGAGAGCAGCAGGCTCACCATCAACTCCGCGCGAGTGAGCGGGAAGAGCGAGAGTTTAGAGAGATCCAGCCCTTCATTGACACTGAATTCGAGCAGCGGCAGCACGAGCCAGAGCAGGTAGACGCCGGTGAGCACCAGGAAGAGTATCTCAGTATTGGCTGGCGGCGGCAGGTAGCGATAGGCGAAATAGGTGCCAACGGCGATGCCGCCGACAAATGGCAGGCCGAAAAGCACCAGGAAGACGGTTCCGACGATACGGCTGACGCGCCCGGAGCCGCGCGTAAAGCTGCGAATCAAGATTTTCCAGCGCAACCAGAAGAGCCAGCGTACCTTATCTCCATGAATCAACACGACAAAATCCTCCTGAACAGGGGCCTGCCCCTCTCCCCATGTAGAGATGCCCCTTGCGGGCATCTTTCATCCATCCCTGGAGATCCTCCTTGCCGGCATCTTTCATCCATCCCTGGAGATCCTCCTTGCCGGCATCTTTCATCCATCCCTGGAGATCCTCCTTGCCGGCATCTTTCATCCACCCCAGGAGATCCTCCTTGCCGGCATCTTCCATCCATCCCTGGAGATCCTCCTTGCCGGCATCCGGCTGTCAGCGCCCCTCCCCTTCATTATTCCAGCCAGCTCAGATTGTGGTTTTCGTTGCGCGCGCCAACGACATTGAGGAAGATATCTTCCAGCGTGGCATCTTTGTTGTCGCCGCTGGCACGCTCGCGCAGTTCTTGCAGAGTTCCCTCCGCCACCAGGATCCCCTGGTTGATGATGCCGACACGCGTGCATAAGCGCTCCACAACCTCCATGATGTGCGACGAAAAGAAGATCGTCGTGCCCCGCTGCGTCAGGTCGTGCAGGATATCGCGGATCACGCGCGAACTGATAGGATCGATGCCCTCGAACGGCTCATCGAGAAAGAGCACCTGGGGACGATGCAAAATGGCGGCGGCCAGCGCGACCTTCTTACGCATACCCACAGAATAATCCACAATCAGCTTGTCGGCATCGTTAGCGAGATCCAGAACCTGGAGCAATTCTTCCGCGCGGTGGCGTATAT
The DNA here is from genome assembly GCA_035294325.1 of Ktedonobacteraceae bacterium. Lineage (GTDB taxonomy): Bacteria > Chloroflexota > Ktedonobacteria > Ktedonobacterales > Ktedonobacteraceae > DATGLE01. The sequence goes on from DATGLE010000147.1 coordinate 25,542, forward strand.
CTGCCTCGGCCACACCGTACATATGCCCCGCGAAAGTGATAAACTCCCTGCCGCTAAGCCGATCATAGAGATTGAGCTGCTCAGGCAGCACTCCCATCAGCGCACGCGCCTGCAAGGGCTGCTCCCATACATCCACGCCGCCCACCCGGACAGATCCCGAGGTCGGGCGCAGCAGCCCGACCATCATCTTGATCGTCGTTGACTTACCCGCCCCGTTCGGGCCGAGGAAGCCAAAAAACTCCCCGGACCGTACCGCCAGATTCAGGCGATTGACCGCCACCTTCTGACCAAAGGTGCGTACCAGATCGCGCGTCACTACTGCATAGCGATATGCATCGTTCTGAGGAGCCAGGGTAGGATAACCAGCGGAAGGCACGGGGAGCGACGAATCCTGTCCGGGAAAGATGGTCATGCTTAATATCTACCTTTATGTATTCATTACTCAACCAGGGTATAGCCACATGCTATGACGGTAGCACAGGAATGGTATCCTGTCAAGTCAGAAGAAGTACGCCGGCGTATATACTTGTGGGCCGCCACCAGGGCAGCCCCTACAGCGGTTCGCGCTACCGTAGGGGCCGCCCTGGTGGCGGCCCACGAAAACGTTCCATTGCCGGTCTTGATCGTTAAAAATCATTATCACCTGTCTACGCAATGGTGGACTGGTCGAGGTTAATTCATCCATTCTCCGGGGCTGCTTTTGCGTATATGTACGCCGCCCCCGCGATCCTTCACGGTCTGCGCATCCTGGGCAATGCGTTCCGGCAGCTCTGATATGTTTATTCGATGCCAGTAGGCAGCCGGGAAGAGGCCGATGCTGAGCGCCAGCGCGGCGCCGATATCGGCGCGACTAATAGGCGAGTCTGGCGGAAGGTGATATGGGATATGGGGAATGATGCCGAGATACAGCAGGAGTCCGAACGCAAAAAGCGCGAACTCAACCCCGCACGCGGCATAATACGACCATACCTCCTTGAGCTGCCTTTTACGAAAAATGACAGCCAGGGCGATATTCAGCACACACAAAAAACCACTCATCCACAGTATTACTGTGACCGTGACGAGCGACTTGATGTTCATTGGAGTCAGGGCAGCGTATGGATAGCTCAACACTGCGAGCAGCACGCCTATGCTTGTCACTCGATTCCTCCCACCAGGAAAGGCAACTATTTCGTACTACGAAACCTTAATGATATGTCAGCAGCAGATTAGAGAAGACCACCTCGGTCCCTTGCAGGTTTACCAGCATTCCTATCTGGCCGCTTGCCAGCGCGTTATCCTGGGCCGTACCGACCTGTTTACCGTTTACTATAAACGTAAATTTGCTCCCTTTACAAGAGATCTCGAAGGTATTCTGATGGGCCACTCCATGCCCAAAGTGATACTCGTGCCCGAACGGGTGCGACCAGAGATTTGTCCAGGGATTGACATCCGGGCCGAAGCTATCATCATACTTCCAGAACTGGTACTGCCCTCCCTGCATATTCGCCACATCAAAGAAGTAGAAAGTAGAAGACGTTTTACCCTTACTCTGATGCGAGCTATAGCGCACAACCATACCGAACTGGTTATTGACGGAAGAATCGTTACCTTTAGCCTCGTAGAAACTCAAGGTATAGGCAAAGGATGACGGTGGCACCTCATCTGGCAGGAGAGCGATAGCAGCATGTGTGTCATTATTGATGATATGATACGCGCCGTTTTCAAATATATATTTCTGCGCGCCTTTTGAGCCGACAGGCCAGTTGTGACCATTCTGGCTCAACGGGTCGGTAAGGATAATATTGGCCTGCGCGGTGGCGCTTGCCTGTGCGGCTGCCGTCGCCTGCACATTGGGCGTAGCATTCGCGAGCATCTGATCCTTCGTAGTGCGACTGCTTTGCGCATGGATAAACCAGAACGTGCCGGAGCCAAGCAATATCAGGAAAACGGCAGCGAGCAGGGCGACGGTCTTGCCCTTGCGCAATAGTAAACCCTTGAGCGTCGCATCCTCTTCTTTATTTCCATCATCCTGTGCAGAAGGAGTGGGATCAGGCGTCCTGGGTACAGCAGGCAGGAAGCCCGTCAGATAGCGTCCGGGCTGCCCGGCAATGGGCACCTGAACGACCTTCATGGGCTGCGTCAGCTTCATCATACCGGTCATACCCTGTCCCGGGTAATTGTTTACTTTGAGCAGCGTCCCTGTCATCCCTGTATTGAAGCCCGGCACCTGGAAAGTTCCCGTCGCTCCTTGTGGTACATCCTGCGCCCTGACAGTATCTGGCGCTCCGGCAGGCAGAGCCGAGGGCTGCGCGGCTCCGGCAAGCGGTGAGATCTCCGATGGCAGTGAGGGAGCAGGTTCGACGGCACCTGGCAGCGCGGATGCGGTATCAGAGAACGCAACTGGCCGCAGCACCCTTGTTTTATGCTGGGACTGCAACTCGGTCAGCGGCGGAGGCGTAAGGCCGGAGGGGGCCGCTGGCGGCGGGAAATCCACCTGGGGAGGCAGGGGAGTATGGGCTGGCGGCAGAATGCCGGTGAACGCCGGCCTGTTTTGCTGGCTGTCTGCCGTGGCATTTTTTTGCCAGACTGGATCGAAGAGGCTGCGCGGGCGTGGAGAGAAGAGGCGCGATTCAGAAGGCTGCGCTGCGGACGCGCCATTCTGCGCTTCTTCCACTTGCAAACCGGCGGCTGCCAGGGCCAGATGGAAGGCACTGGCAAAATCCTGCACATGCATATAGCGGTCGGCGGGCCTCTTTGCCAGGGCGCGCAGTAGTACTTGCTCCGCGCCAACGGGGAGATCCGGGCGCAATGTATGAGGGGAGGGCGGTGGCACTTGCAGGTGCTGCATGGCTATCTGAATGGGCGTATCGCCTCTGAACGGTGGTGTCCCGGTAATCATCTGATAGAGGATCACACCCAGCGAATAGAGGTCCGCCCGCGCGTCTATCTCTCCGCCGAGAACCTGTTCCGGGGCCATGTAATCGGGCGTACCCATCGGCGCCCCGATGCCGGTCAGCCGCGCCTGTGGCGATTGTCCATCGGCCACTATTTTCACCAGGCCGAAATCGGTGAGTAGTAAGCGGCCCTCCGGGGTCATCAATATATTGGCAGGCTTGATATCGCGGTGAACGATGCCGCGCTCATGCGCGGCGCTGAGGGCGGAAGCCATCTGGTCCAGATAACCCAGCGCTCGGGATAACGGCATTGCGCCCTGCCGCTGCATCTCATCATGCAGGGTGCCGCCGCTAATATAGGGCATCACCAGGTAGGCCAGGCCATCGACCTCCCCATACTCATGTACAGGCATGATATTAGGATGCACCAGGGAAGCAATCGTATCGGTCTCGCGCCTGAACCGTTCCAGAAAGGCCGCGTGCTGATTGGATGCCAGAGGAGTTATCGGCAATAACACCTTGACGGCGACCTGGCGCCGGGGACGGGATTGCTGCGCCAGATAGACGGCCCCCATTCCACCCTGCCCGATGAGTTTCTGCAA
>DATGLE010000148.1:0-12209 GCA_035294325.1 Ktedonobacteraceae bacterium
TTGACGAACTCAAAATAGGTGCGCTTCGCCACTTCCTGCTGGATCGGCTTGCCAAAGAGCAGGCATGCCAGGAACCATTTGAAATATTCGCTTTCTTTGCGCGAGGAAAGGTCTATGCCCAGATCCTTTGCAGCTATTTTCTTCTCTTGCGTAGCCATGACAGTCCTCCAACAATAAATACGCGTTACCATGCCGGGAAGGTGCAGGATATCACCCGCTCTTGTAGAACCAGCCCTGGAGATGCTTTCCGGGGCTGGTTCTATGAGGGAGTGAAGACGGGGGTTATCTTTTCAGCGCGGTATCCGCAGCAGGCATAATCTTTCTGGAGAGCGCCAGACAGAGCATTTTTTCGTATGCTCGCGTATCCTGCAATGCAAGCATATACAGCCAGAGTGAGGAATGCAGGATGATAACCTCATTTTTATCCAATGGAACAGTTTCCTCAGAGAACTGAAGCATCTGCGATAGCTTCTCTCGCAGGTCCCGCAGCGTCTCGTGAGCAAACTGGAGATTTGGCAGCGGCTTCTTATTCGTCTCAATCAGTTGTTCAAAAAGGGCCAGCGACTTCTTCAATAACACAACTTCGTCCATAGTAAACCAGAGAGCGGGAATATGCTGTGTCCGTATTCTGGCTGACGGCTTTCTTTTGTGATGAGTACTCATAACTATCCTGCCTTTCCACATGTTCTTAATCGTAATGTGACATGAACAAATTTAAAAAATATCCTTTCTACGAAAATCGAGGCAATTTCCTGATGGGGAGCGTCGGGATCTGGTCAACAGCCTGGCCCAGGGTTGGCAGCGGGCCGGTGTAGACTTCTCCGGTTAATCGGTACAGAGCAATTCTGATCTTGCGGGCATGTTCTTCGGAAACAGGCTTCCCCTTCGTGGCATTGTAGACGGTCAAATAGCGAACTCCTGCCTCGATTGAAAGCCGCAGCGGTTCGATGTTGTGATCGTTAAGATATTGCTCAAAGGGACTCATCAACGCCTCCTCAGCAAACTTTTCCCATCCGATAATTCACAGTATACCATGCATACTTACATATTAATAGTCTGCGGTTATTGTCAATCTACAAAAGTGCCCGGTATAGTATGCATAGTTTAGCGTTAAAGGCGTACCATGATTCGCTTGAAGGTCAAAGAAGTACTCCAGGAGAAAAACATCAGCCAGTCAAAGCTGTCGCGCCTGTCTGATGTTTCGCTCAATACTATTCAGGCTATGTACCATAATCCGTATCACGATCCTGCATTAAGCACGCTGGTACGGATAGCTGGCGCCTTGAAGGTAAGTATCTGCGATCTTTACGAAGTATTGCCGGATGAGACTGAGGAAGTGACGTGATCCTGTATCTGGAGCACAACCTCAAAGGCTTCTTCTGTGGGAACGATCTGTTTCAATTCTTCAAAATACCGCGCGATATTTTCTGTGCGTTTGGTAATAAACGCATGTTTTGCCGTTGGAGTAAAGTTGATAAAGATATGGTTCGCTGCCTGGTACTCAAGAGCGATCTGCTCTTTAATTCTTGCGACTTCACTTTTGCGTTTTTCGTCCATAATTAACCTCACTTGGATGAAATAAATGGTTGTCTTCCTTCCGCAAATAACTATACACAATAGGAGGAGGTGAAAAGTGTAATCTTTTCATGAGGGGCGATAATTTCACTTTTCTCTTGTTGAGGATGTAGACAACAGCGGCTATCACTTTTATACTTATCCATAAACACATATTGTTGGGTAAGGAGTCAGAGGAAATGATAGCCCTGGAAACGGTTGAGAAAAAGTGCTGGGGTGAACATGGTGAGTACGGCCCCTACCGCGTGCAAGGAGATGGATTACCGTATTTCAGTGATGTCATCTGGGATTTTTTAGAGCGAAATGGGCTTGGCGTCGAGGCATTTGCACACATCTATGGTAAACTGGTCAGAAGAAACGGGGAGCCATATACAAAAAGTCGGATATACCAGATGTTACGCGATAATTCCTTCCCAACAGATCCGCACCGGCGCTGGATTCTTGCCAGATTACTGCATATTCCTCCTCTGCTTCTTGGACTAGCTTCCCTCGATGATCTCTTAACAAAACAAGAGGAGGAAGCAGGCAAAGCGGAAAAAACCAGAACAACACGACCTGTTACGGCAGAGAACATCAGCACGAAGCGTTTTTCCCTTGAGGAGTATCGTCAAATACTGGCAACCTATTGGCAGCAGCATAGAGAAACCACTGTACATGGTGCTACGGATGACATTCGAGGACGGCTACGACGCTTAGAAAAAGAAATCCTATATGGGGAAATCAGCACCAAAAAGCATGGCATCCCGCTCCTCTGCGGGTATCTCATGCTCCTGGCAAACATTGCCAGCGACCAGGAATGCTACAATACCTCCATTATTTACCTCAATCAAGCCTACGCGCTGGCAAAAGAAAAGGCGCTCTATCAGCTACAAACGTCTATTCTATGCCGGCGCGGGTGGGCCTTTAAAGAGCGTGGTGAGCAGTGCAAGCGCCGTGGAGATATAGATGCTGCTCTAAGAGACCTACGATTTGCTGCTCGCGATTTTCAAGAGGCAATCACCTTCGAGAAAAAGGCGTATCCTGGCGTCAATGGCACAGTGATTCTTTCGCTGGGAAAAGTGGAGGCAGAACTGGCACAGACGCCATACGATTTCCGGCAAGCCATCAAAAAACTTGATCGAGCAGAGGCATTTGTGGGGAAGAAAAACGATGAGGAAGAGATACACTTTATTCAGTTGAACGAAGAACGCTATCATCTGGATCGAGCAGCAGCATATCTAGCGGCCCCTATCAAAATTGCGCAGTCCCCTGGAGATGCAAGGCGGGAACTTCGCAATGCTATGGCGGCGACGACACTGCCCTATCCCAGGCGTCGGCAGGCGTATGGCACAATCCTGAAGGCGCAATCATATTACCTGGAAGGTGATTATGAAGAGGCGACAAAAACTGCGAGAGAGGCGCTAGTGATTGCTCAGGATATAAACTCGACAATTAACATCGCTCGTATCGCTACACTATATGATGCGCTCAAAGTGACCGATTATGGCAAGTCGAGTATTGATGTCGCTGCGTTGGAAATAGAGCTGCTCAAGGCACAACAGCCAGACCTCTTTTTGTAATAGTGCTCACTCAATGTCCTTTACAGTAAAGTTTCCTGAAGCACTGCCGCTTCAATTGCCTCGAACATCTTGATATCTGTTTTCTGCTGCCATTCTTCTAGCTGGTCGAAGTGTTTAACATAGGACGGCTTTGGCTCACGTAATAACTGGAACATGAGCACATTCCAGACTGAACAGACGAGATAGCCCCCATGCTCGCGCGGTAGTCTGATATTTTCTTTAAGAGGGGGATCCTTCGCTGCCGCTCAGGATGACATTCCCGGTCTTGCTTGATAACGTTTGATGTTATAATGATGGGCGAAGGAGCGTAACATGAGCATAAATCGATCAAGCGATGTAATTATTATCGGCGCCGGTGTCATCGGCTGTTCGATTGCCTATTTTCTGAGCAAGGCCGGCGTGCAGGTCACTGTTCTGGAGCGGGAGGAGATCGCGGCTGAGTCATCCAGCGCCGCCGCGGGTCTGCTCGCGCCACTGGGGGTTATCACCGGGCCGCGCGCGGGCGCGGAACTCTATCTGGCAAGCTGGTCAATCACCGGCGAGGTCATGGCGGAGATCGAGGCGGCGAGCGGCGTGTCGATTGAGTATCAGCAGACCGGCGCGCTGCACCTGGTGACAAATGCCGATGAGCAGGCGCAGGTTGGCAGTTACGCGCAGGCATGGCAGGCGCGGGGAGTGGATATTACCTGGCTGACGCGCGATGATCTGCGCGAGTACGAACCGGTGCTCAATCCTACCATCAATAGCGCGCTTTATTTCCCGCATGCGACGAGTATCAGGCCGCGCCTGGTGACAATGGCCTATGCCGGGGCCGCGCGCAGGCTGGGAGCGCGGATCTATGAGCATTGTGAGGCCACGGGCTTTGAGCGCAGCGACGGCAGGATCACAGCCGTGCGGACCGCGCAGGGGGAGAGCATCGCCTGCCAGCGCGTCGTCATCGCCACGGGCGCATGGTCGGAGCGGATCGGAAACAGCCTCGGTTTGAGCATTCCCGTGGTGCCTGCGCGTGGGCAGATCCTTGCGCTCAGGCAGCCGGAGACGCCGCTCAGGCATACCATCTTTGGCCTGAATGTCTATCTCGTACCCAAGCTCGATAATACCATCTACGTTGGCGCGACGGTTGAACAGGTTGGTTTCGATAAGAGCAACACAGCAGGCGCGGTTGCCTGGCTGCTTTCCTCGGCCATACAGCTTGTGCCTGAACTGGAACGGGCCGCAATCGCCAGCATCTGGTCGGGCCTGCGCCCTCTGTCGCGGGATGCTTATCCCATTCTCGGCAGGGCGCCCGGCTTTGAGAACGTCATCCTGGCAACCGGGCACGGCCAGGGCGGCTTTGAACTCAGCGCCATTACCGGCAGAACGATAACCGAACTGATTACCAGTGGGCAGACGCCTGCCCTGATTCAGCCATTCCATCTTGAGCGCTTTATGGAGAAGGCGCAATCTTGAAATATGAGGAGAGAAAGAGTATTAATGAGCGCATCAGAAGAGAACACATATTTGCTTGATCCCGAGAGTCCGGCGGAACTGGCGCGCCTCATCAATCTGGATCGTATGACAACGCAGGCGATGGGCGGGCCGCTTTCAGGTTTAACACAGGAAGAGGTTGGAGCGCTGCGCAATGTACTCGACCTGGGCTGTGGCCCCGGAGGATGGGTCCTCGATGTCGCGTTTAGCTGTCCCGATGCCGAGGTGGCGGGCGTCGATATCAGCCGCTCTATGATCGACTATGCCAACGCGCGGGCTTATTCGCAGGGTCTCACCAATGCCTCCTTTGGCGTTATGAACCTCGCGCAGCCGCTCGATTTCCCCGATAGCTCTTTCGATTTAATCAATGCTCGCTTCCTGATTACGGCGCTGCGCCGCGAGATGTGGCCGCCGCTGCTTGTCGAATGTCTCCGCCTGCTGCGTCCTGGCGGCATCATACGCCTCACGGAATCGGTCAATATCGGCTCAACTTCGAGCGCGGCGTTTGAGCGCCTGTACGTTATCGTCGCTCAGGCATTCCGGCGACTGGGCTACGGTTTCTCTCCCGCTGGCTATAACTATGACATGACGTACATAATGCCCCATTTGCTACGTACAGCCGGATTCCGCGATGTTCGCTACCAGGCGCATGCGCTGGAATTCTCAGCGGGAACCGATGCCTGGGCTGATTTTTACCACGCCCAGGAAGTTACCCATAATACCGCCAGGCCCGGTCTCGTCCCGCCCGACCTGGCTTCGCCAGAAGAGATCGAGCAGCTCTTTCAACAACTGCTCGTCGAAATGAAAGCCCCCGATTTCTGCGGTATGTGGCATTATGTGACCGTCCTGGGCAATAAGCCGCTAGAGGATGCCTGATCCCCGGCATCCTCACCTTCGCTGGTTGGCCCCTCGCGCGACTGGGCCGCGCCAAAAAGGCATGGTGGTGTGCTCTCCTGCGTGACGGCACTCGTCAAAAAGACATGGTGGTGTGCTCCTCGCGTGACTGGGCCGCGCCAAAAAGACATGGTGGTGTGCTCTCCTGGCGTGACGGCGCGCGACTGAGCCGCGCCGGAAAACATGACATGGTGGTGTAGAAAAATGCGCGCAGCGCATTTTTCTACACCACCATGTCTTTTTGGCGCGCGCCGCAGGCGCGCGCAACACACAGAAATGAAAAGATACCTGATCCATTTCTTAGAAAAGGATGAGCCTGCCTTAGAGAAAGCTGAAACTTTTTATGGATGACTTGTCCTGGTTAACTCTAGCTGTTATGCTTTAGATAGATGAGGCTGGTAAGGTGGTAGTCACCACAGGCCCTTCTGGAAAAACCGAAGTCAAAAGTGAAGAGGTTTTCGGGCTGTTGTAGCCGACCCGGGGTTCTGCATACTCCATGTGCGCCTCTTATTCGTGGGCATGGGTTAGTTCATCGAGAGATATCGACCAGACGGCTGAAGTCCTTTCGCGCAAGGCGAGACATAGCGAAGCCGGTGGTCAGGGAGAGAGGAAGCTAGCTCACAAACACTACAGGTGTATCCAAACTCGTGGATGAGGCGTATTTTAGATAGGGAGTGTTGAACGACCTGGCTCTATCTCGTAACGGATGCTCTGTGATGGATAACCGGCATGGAGCAGAGCAGGTAGGACAGCATAATCAGGTGTCAAACCTGCACACCGTTACCCCGGTCAGGATACAGAGTCTGATAGTTCCAAGAGGAGAAAGCACAATGCAGACACAAAAAGGGCGTGGACGAGGATTTGCATCAATGAGTCCAGAGAAGAAGCGCGAGATTGCCAGCAAGGGTGGTAAGGCTGCCCATGCTCTGGGGACCGCGCACAAGTGGACCAGCGAAGAGGCCCAGGCCGCCGGGCGCAAAGGCGGTTCGATCAGCCGCCGCCGCTCAAAGTACAACGTTCAGGCTTGATGTACTTCATCAGCATAAGGGGCTGGCAATGGCGCCAGCCCCTTATTATTTCTGTCTACTCTTTAAGAGCTTCTTATGCCGTATGCAAGTATTTCTGATTGCTCACCGCTGTGCGGTTCGCCAGAATGTAGAAGTTGTAAGCTGCGGGCTGAGCGCCCCGGGCGCTCAGCCCGCAGCTTACAACTTCTACATTGGAGGGTGCGCCGCAGGCGCACAAAGCATGCAAATAGCATTATATCTTGGCTACCTGGTCGCTACATCGCTCATCAGGGCAAGGCCACGTACTGGATCGGATTAACCCAGATATTGTTGATGAGCACCATAAAATGCAGGTGCGGACCGGTGGAGGCGCCCGTGCTGCCTTCGTAGCCGATCACCTGCCCTCTGGTCACATTTTGCCCGACGCTGACGATAAAACGCGACATATGGCCGTAAATAGTGGCGATATAGTGGCCGTGGTTGATTTTTACGGCCCAGCCCAGCCCCGACCAGTCCCAACCGGTCCAGATCACCTGCCCGCTATCGGCTGCCATGATGGGCGTACCATAGGGGGCGGCAAGATCGATGCCGGAATGCGGCTTCACGCAGCCGCACCAGATCTGGTACTCGGGATGACCGAAAGGCTGCGTGATGGTGGCGCCGATAATCGGGCGCGTCATCTGACCCGTACCCATTACCCCGCTCTCAGTAATGGCCGTTGCGCATGTGCCCCAGATATCGCTGCCACCGCAGTAGCCATCGTTAGTGAGCAGCGCAGGCGTAGGCGTGGGGGGCGCGATATGCTGTGCTGGATTGAAGGTCCCTGAGGAGGTAAAGGAAAAGATATTGCTGATGGTCTGCGTTAGAGGCTGCTGCTGCCCGTTTCCTAAAGGCGTGACCAGAAACGCGGCCAGGATAAGCATGATGACACTGCTGCTAAGGGCGATAATGAGCTTGAGAGGCCGGCGTTGAGGTGGCGCGGGTGGTAGGCGCTCCGGGCGCTTTTCCGTTGCCGGAATCAGCGTGGGGAGCCTGGTCGTTGTGGTGAACTGGAGGGGCGCAAGCTGCCTGGTGACGCGAGGGAGGGCAGGGCTTAACTGGCCTGTGGTGAGGCCGGGTGCTGCCATCGGCAACTGATCACTATTATTAAATGAAGCCGGCACTGCGTCGCCCGGCAGTTGATCGGTGGTGACGCGAGTAGTGTCGACGGGCAACTGATCGGTAGTGACCTGTGCTGTGCCATCGGCAGGCAGTTGATCCGTAATGATGGGCTGTGCATGAGGCCAGAGCGGATGAATCAGTGGAGATGCGCTGGTGGCGGTCTGCTCTAACTGCTGGTCCGGTTGGATAAGAGGACGCGTTACATGCGTATCACGAGAAAACGGCATACATAATCCTCGCTTATTCGCCTTGCCTGGAGGGTGTGGCGTGTTATACACGTATAAATGTATATGAAATCTCAGCTTATTGCTAGCTCCAGCCTGGAAAATAGCGCAAATAGGCTACAGAGCGTTCTCTATCTTTACCTGCTGCATTCAGGCCCGCGAAGGCGCGACGCATCGAAAACTTCCTTGAGGAAAACCTTAAAATCTCCATAACATATACAATATTGTGCAGATTTATATAGATTCCCTGTTGCCATCGGACCGCAACCACGCTATGATATGCACAGGGTTTTTAACTCTGGCTTTGAAAGGAATTTCCATGCAGCAACATACACTACCCTCTTCTGCATCGCAGCGCACCGGCGTGGCGCGTTTCCTCGCCGCCTGCCGGCTCCAGCAGCCCGATGCTACTCCCATCTGGTTCATGCGCCAGGCCGGGCGCTGCCTGGCCCGGTATCGTGAGATGCGCAAGAAGTACGATATTCTGGAGATGGCGAAGACGCCCGAACTATGCACGATGGTGACGCTGATGCCTGTGCAGACCTTTGGCGTCGATGCCGCCGTCCTCTACGCGGATATTATGCTCCCGATGGAGGGCATGGGCGTTTCGCTGGAGATCCAGCCGGAGATCGGGCCGATCATCCATAATCCCATCCGCACGATGAAGGACGTGGCGGCCCTGCGTGTGGCCGATGCTCAGGAGACAGTGCCATTTGTGATGGAGGCTGTGCGGCTGGTGCGCCGCGAACTGGCGGGAAAACAGGCGGTCATCGGCTTTTCGGGCGCGCCCTTCACTCTGGCCTGCTATTTGATCGAGGGCCGGCCCTCGCGTGACTATGGTATTGCCAAAGCGCTCATGTACGGCCAGCCGGAAGTGTGGCATGCGCTTATGGACAAGCTCAGCACTGTCGTCGCTAACTACCTCATCGCGCAGATCAACGCGGGCGCCGACGTTGTGCAACTCTTCGATAGCTGGGTTGGCTCGATCAGCCCCGGCGTCTACCGGCGTTTCGTCTTTCCCTACACACAGCGCATCTTTGAAGCCGTCCGGCGGACGGGCGCGCCCTCCATTCACTTTGGAACCGGCACGGCGGCGCTCTTGCCTGTAATGGCCGAGGCCGGTGGCGATATCATCAGCGTCGACTGGCGCGTCGACCTCGACGATGCCTGGGCGCGTATTGGCGCTGATCGCGGCATCCAGGGTAATCTCGATCCCACGCTGCTGCTGACCGATTCCTGGCCGGTCATCGAGGCCGGGATGCGCGATGTACTGCGCCGCGCCGGTGGGCGAGCCGGGCACATCTTCAACCTCGGGCACGGCGTGCTTGCCGATACCGACCCGGACCTGTTACGCCGCCTGGTTGATGCCGTTCATGCGGAGACTGCAAGGTAGTGGCGGTGTCATCCTTCGTTGCCGCTCAGGATGACACATGAGCTGCGCTGTAGCTACTCAGGTTCCTTTGCCGCCTTCGGCGGCTTGACTATTGGTATTGAGTGCATGTGGGCGGACTGCGTCCGCCCACATGCACTCAATACCAATGCCGGCGAAGCGCAAGGCGCTGAGAAATCAGAGTGCGACCTGAGTGGTCACGCTGCTGCTCAGGATGACATGATTAAGGCATAGTAAGGAAAGAATAGATGATGAATACACATATTGGCGTTATATTGATGACCTACGGCTCACCGGCCACGCTGGATGATATTCCTGTGTACCTCAGGCATGTCTATGGCGGACGCGAGGCGTCGCCGGAGGTGATCGCCGAGTTTCGGCGGCGCTATGCTCTCATCGGCGGCTCCCCGCTCCTGCGCATCACGCGTGAGCAGGCCGCCGCTTTACAGGAGGAACTGAACCGCGAGAGCGCCGGCGGCACGACATACCATGTTGTGGCCGGGATGCGTTTCGCGCCGCCGTTCATCGCCGATGTAATCGCTGAGGCTGCGGCGGGTGCGCAAACCCTGGTCGGCATTATCATGTCACCGCAATACTCGCCGATCATTATGAGCGGCTACGTGCGCGCGCTTGAGGATGCGGCGGCGAGCCTGCACCGCGACGATTTGCGGGTCAGGATCGCGGGCGACTGGCATTTGCAGCCATATTTCTTGCAGGCGCTGGCCGAACGCGTTCAGCAGGCGCTCGACAGGTTTCCCCCGGATGTGCGCGAGCGTGTGCCCGTGCTTCTGACCGCGCACAGCATGCCGAAACGCGTGGTTGAGAAGGAGCCGGGGTATATTCAGGCGCTCAAGGATACGGCTGCGGCGATTGCCGCGAAGGTCGGCCTTGCGCCTGAGCGCTGGCAGTTCTGCTACCAGAGCGCGGGGCACACGCCCGAAGAGTGGCTCAAGCCCGACTTCGCCGATATCATGCCGGAGTTGCAGCGCGCCGGGCAGACGCATGTCTTGATCGCTCCTGTACAGTTTCTGGCCGATCACCTTGAGATCCTCTACGATATCGAGATCGGCGCACGCCAGCAGGCTGAAGAGCACGGCATTCAGTTCGCGCGTATCGAATCGCTCAACACCTCGCCGCTCTTCATCAAAGCGCTGGCCGCCGTCGTGAAGGATACGCTCACGAGCGCATAAAATCAGAGTGTACCCGCTTCTCTACATCCTCGCGCGGCTCCGCCACGCAATAGAGTTCTGATATAGCATATGGAAAATGCGCGAAGCGCATTTTCCATATGCTATATCAGAGGCTGTGTGCAAAGCGCTCATTTGCGTTCAAACATAGTAAGGAGAAGTGGCTCTACAGGCCAAAGAAGACTACTTTGCACACAGCCTCTCATACCAATCCGCGTTCACTGCTACAAGATACCTGCCTGATCCCTTCGCGCACGAGACCATCGAATGTTGTCTCTCAGAACGCAGGCCGGCGCCAGCGGCTTTCCTCTCTTTCCTTCGAAATGGGACATTTGACACTCCTTGCGCGGCTTATTTTCCCTTAGACTTGAGGAAGAGACAAAAGTTAAGGGAGTTGAGCGATGCAAATAACCGAACAGAAGAAATTGTATACAATATCGCCTGCTATAGAAAGGTATCGTGCTGGTAGTAATCACGCGTGGCTGGGCGAGGGACTGCGCCGCCTGCTGCTTTTCCCGGCGCTGCGCCTCTTCGCGCCGATGAAGGTCGTGGGCCTGGAAAATCTACAGAGTAACGGCCCCTGCATCTTCGCTGCCAATCATACAAGCCATCTGGATGCCCCGCTGCTGCTAGCTGCCTTGCCGCCGCGCCTGCGTTTACGGATACGCGTGGCCGCCGCCGCCGATTACTTCTTTACGCGGCGCTGGAAAGCCGCCCTGGTAACGACAGCCCTGAACGCCTTCGCCTTTGAGCGCAGAGGCCCCGGCTGCCTCGAAAGCCTGGCGCTCTCTGAACAGCTTGTGCGTGCCGGGCACAGCCTGCTGATCTTTCCAGAGGGGACGCGCGCGCGGGATGGTCAACTCCAGCCCTTCAAGTGGGGCGTCGGCAAGCTGGCCCTCGTTACGGGGGCGCAGGTCGTACCCGTCTGGATCGATGGCGCCCGCGCCGTTCTGCCAAAGGGAGCGCGCTGGCCGCGCCGTCGTCCGGTGGCAGTCCATTTTGGCGCTCCCCTGCGCTTTGCCGATCACCGTTCGCCAGAAGAGGTTGCGGCTGAAGTCGAGCGGCGCGTGCGTACTATCGCGGAAGAGCCAGAGCCATGTCATCCTGAGCGCAGCGAAGGATGACATGGCTGAAGCTGGCCGGTAGATTTCACCAAAAGGAGAAAGCAGTGGAGGCGAAGCATTACGGCGGCATTTACGCTATCAAGCCCTGGTGGCAGCGGCGGTTGCACGGCCTGGAGGACTGGCTGGTGCGCCGGCGCGTCCACCCCAACCT
This sequence comes from Ktedonobacteraceae bacterium, assembly GCA_035294325.1. Taxonomy (GTDB): domain Bacteria; phylum Chloroflexota; class Ktedonobacteria; order Ktedonobacterales; family Ktedonobacteraceae; genus DATGLE01. The sequence goes on from DATGLE010000148.1 coordinate 11,740, forward strand.
GATCACGCTGGGCGGTATGATCTGTGCCGCACTGCTCGGCCTGGTGCTCTATCTGACGGCATGGTGGCCCGCGCTGGCGCTGGCGGTAGCGCCGCTGGCGATTGGGCGACTGGCGGCGAATGCGCTCGATGGAACGGTAGCGCGGCGCACGGGCCTGGCGAGCCAGGTGGGCGAGGTTTTCAACGAGGTTGGTGATCGCCTCTCCGATAGCCTGGTCTGTATCGGGCTGGCGTTGAACAGCCATGTGCTGGCGCCTCTGGCCTGGCTGGCGCTGGTCCTGATCTTGCTCACAAGCTACGTAGGGATCGCGGCAAAGGCTGCCGGGGGGCAGCGCCTGTTCGGCGGCCTGATGGCTAAGGCTGATCGCATGATCACACTGGCGCTCTTCTCACCGCTGGCCCTCTGCTGCGGCTCAGTTGCCTGGAACTGGCTGCTGCTGTTCTGGATACCGGCGCTGGTCCTGACGCTGG
>DATGLE010000149.1:0-10670 GCA_035294325.1 Ktedonobacteraceae bacterium
CAATGGGTAATGCTTCCCATCCGAAAGGGTGATATATCACTTTGACGTAAACGTTAAACCTGTGATATACTACAGACGTATTCTCCAGTACCCGGTGAGCATTTCTTCCAACGCTATATCGAAAGGAATAACGCGCTATGGTTGCAGCCAACGAAGAGCAGCAGAGCGCTGTAGATACAGATGAACAGGCTCCGCTTTACACCATTGAGCAGGTGGCGACGCGCACGGGAATGACCAAGCGCACGCTGCGCTACTATGAGGAGGTCGGCCTGCTGCCCCCAACAGGGCGCACGGAGGGCAATTACCGCCGCTACAGCGAGGCCGATATAGAGCGCCTGGAGCGGATCAAAAAGCTGCGGGACCTGCTCGGCTTCTCGCTTAACGACATCCGCAACCTGCTGGAAGCCGATGATGAACGCGGGCAGATCAAAGAGGCTTATCGCCAGGAGACCGAGGCTGCCGCCAAAATAGCGCAGTTGGAGCGCGCGGACGAACTGCTCAGGGAACAGCTTCACATCATCGAGCAGAAGATCACCGGGCTGGAGCAGATGCGCAGGTCAATACTTGCCAAACTTGAACAACACGAGCGCACACGTAACGATCTGCGCGCCAAAAAATAACCAGAGCTAATACTCTCTTTCTTGATCGTATAAACTTCTTGATTATATAAATGCCTGATGCTCAGCTTTTTCGCCAGTGTGCCGGGCAGTCGCGCTATAGAAATAGTGTGTTGGGTGAGCAGGCGCGAAGCGCCTGCTCACCCAACACACTATTTTCAGGCGAGCGCCGCAGGCGCGAGCAAGCGGATAGGTCGGAAATCAGGCACGCCCTTAAAATTAAGATAAACTAGATTGGACTTTCACTATCGAAATGCAATCATTAACCGGGGAACACAGGACCGTTACTGTCACTGAAATCGCTGTCGCGCAGGAACCACGAGGACTCCTGCGCACTTTTGCAGCATTACGCCACCGCAACTTTCGCCTCTTCTGGTCTGGTCAACTTATTTCGTTGATCGGAACATGGATGCAATCCATCGGCCAATCCTGGCTGGTGCTCCAACTCACACACAGCGCTTTCCTGCTCGGCCTGGTGGGAGCGCTGCAATTTCTGCCGGTGATGCTTTTTTCGCTGTTCGGCGGCGTCCTTGCGGACCGACTACCAAAGCGCAAGGTCGTCATCTGCACGCAAACGGCGGCGGCCATTCAGGCCACAATCCTGTGGCTGCTCGTCGCCACCGGGACGGTGCGGCTCTGGCATGTACTGGTGCTGGCAGCGCTGCTCGGCATCACGAACTCGATTGATATGCCAACGCGCCAGGCATTCGTGGTCGAGATGGTTGGGCGCGAAGATCTACCCAACGCCATTGCCCTGAACTCATCACAATTCAATATGGCGCGCATCGTTGGCCCGGCCATCGGCGGCCTGATTATTGCCTGGTTTGGCGAGGCTCCGCTTTTCATGCTGAACGCTCTGAGCTTCATCCCGGTCATTGCCGGCCTGGTGATGATCGACAGCAGCCAGTTGCATGCCCAGGTGAAGCGTATAGCAGAGGGCATGCCCAGGCAGAGCGCCTTACAGAGTCTGCGCGAGGGGCTGAGCTACGTCAGGCGCACCCCTGTCGTGTTTCTGATAATCACGGTGATCGGCGCGGTCTCGCTATTCGGTATCAACTTTAACGTTGTGCTGCCACTCTTTGCTACGGATGTACTCAAGGTCGGGCCGGCGGGATTTGGCTTCATCTCGGCCACCTTCGGCTTCGGTTCGTTGATTTCGGCGCTGTGGCTGGCCTGGAGGAGCAACAGGCCGAGCATCTCCGAATTGCTGCTGGCGACGATCATCTTCTGTGTGCTCGAAGCGCTATTCGCGATCTCGCACTGGTACGCGCTCTCGCTGGTCCTGATCGCAAGCGTGGGCTTCGCGCAGATTGCCTTCTCGGCGACTGCTAACACTACGCTTCAGACCGTGACACCGGATCATCTGCGTGGTAGAGTGATGAGTGTATACATGCTCGTCTTTAATGGGAGCGTACCGGCGGGCAATCTCTTTACCGGAGAGCTGGCGAACCTCTTTGGAGCGCCGATCTCGCTGCTGGCAGGGGCCAGCCTGAGCCTGATCGCGGCGGTTGCCGGCTGGCTGCTGCGCGCTCCAGCGGAGAAGGACATTGAGCGGTCAAACGTCATTGAAGCTTGATTGGTGCGTCTACCCACTCACCGTCGCCGACCAGCAGCGCCACATCGACCAGAGCGAGCGCTGGTTGAGCGCCATGCAGCCGGGAGACCCTGTGCTGCTGTACTGGTCGCAGGCGGATCCGGCAGGGCTGGTGCTGGGCTTCTCGCAGAAGCACACAGTGCTGAACCAGCAAGCGCTGGTGGCCCGACAGCTTCCCGTCTACCACCGGCGCGCCGGTGGTACGACGGTGCTGGTCGGGCCGCATTTGCTGAGCCTCGACGTGCTCCTGCCAGCGGGGCATCCGCTGATCCTGGCGGATATCGTCGAATCGTATCGCTGGTTCGGCGAAGCCTGGGCCGCAGCCCTGCTCCAGTTGGGAATAGAGACGCGTACCGTGACACCTGCGGAGGCTCACGCGCAGCGCGCGCTGCTCAAGCAGCCGGAGACGCGCGCCTATGAATCGCTCATGCAGCGCGCGTGCTTCGGTGCGCTGTCCTCCTATGAAGTCGCGGCCGGCCGCCGTAAAGTCGTGGGCCTCGATATGATTCGCCGCCGCATGGGCAGTCTCTTGCAGGCCGGAGTTCTGCTGCACTGGGATCCTGAGCCGCTGGCGCAACTGCTTGGACACACTCCCCAGGAGCAGGCGATCTTATATGAGGGGCTGCTTGAGCGAGCTGTGGGATTAGATACCCTGGCCGGGCGTGTTATAGAAGTTAACGAGGTCATAGCAGCCTTCGAGCGCATTATTTACACGCACTATCTTGAGCTTTAAAAATTTAAACCGGACATCTCTGGTCTTCCTGACAGCTCAGCGCTGCGCGGTTCGCCGGGGAAGGGAGGTTGCGGGCACAGCGCCGCAGGTGCTGTGCCCGCAACCTCCCTTCCCCCCGAGAGCGCCGAGGCGCACAAAAACATCCAGATTGGATGTGCTCAGTCAGAATTAATACATATCACTGGATACGCTTGACAGATGTTCTACTTCGTTCTATAGTGGACGAACTTTAGAGAATTTCAGCGAGAGGTTTTTCTATGGCAGACAGAAATGCACCGGGGGCCATGCAGGTTGTCACTACTCCCGACTACGAGGCAATGGTGATCGGCGCTCACCCGGATGATGATGATTTTGGTGCCGCCGCGACCAGTGCGCTGTGGGCGAAGCAGGGCAAGAAGGTTGTCTGGGTGGTGATGACCGATGGGACCGAGGGCAGCGAGATCCCCGGTGTGAATTCGGTTGAGTTTATGCTGACGCGCGAGCAGGAGCAGCGCATGGCCTGCGAGGTGCTGGGAGTGCAGGCCGTTGAGTTCCTGCGTTTCCCCGACGGGCATCTCACTAACAACGACGAGACGCGCAGGGCCGTCGTGCGGCTCATCCGTCAATATCGCCCGCGTATTGTGGTCACACATGATCCATCACAGCACATCTTTGGCCCTGATCCCGATGAGAAGCCAAACGATACCGGATACCTCAATCATCCCGACCACCGCGCGACGGGCAATATTGTGCTTGACGCCATCTTCCCCGCCGTTGGCAATCCCCGCTCTTATCGTGAATTGCTGACCGAGGGGCTGCTCCCATACCGCGTGCACGAGGTTTACCTTTTCCATACAGCGCAAACCAATACCTACATCGATGTGAGCGAGACCATCGAACTCAAGGAGAAGGCGCTCCAGTGCCATGTGACGCAATTTGGCCCGAACGCCAGCATGAAAGAGCGCCTGCTCGAACGTGCCGCCGCAGTGGCGAAGGAGGCAAAGGAGAAGAAGGGGCTGGATATGCGCTATGCCGAGGCGTTCCGCCGCATCAAGCTCTACGTTCCGCCCGACGCGGTGAAGGAAGAGGCTCCCACCGAGGTTAAATAAAAATAATGTTTTTTACATGAAAACCGGGCCGGCATAGTGCCGGCCCGGTTTTCATGTCATCCTGAGCGGATGCGAAGGATCCCGGTGCCTGGCGCAGCAGATCCTTCGCTGCCGCTCAGGATGACATGATGGCAGCCTCCCTGCAACCCTCCGCTCATTTTGGCACGACTACGACTGCGAAACCACCCCAGTACTTCATGAAGTTCTGGCGCGTGAACGTCTGTATATTGAGGCTGGACGAATCGGCGGTATAGACATTGTTGCTATCTCCTCCGCGCACGACCAGGATATGGCCGCCGGACCACCTGGCCGGGGGGAAATCGACAATGACGGGGTGTCCATGATTGGCAACCGTGATGATATCATCGAGCGAGGGATTGTGCAGCCAGAGCGCCTGGAAATTGAAGTGCGCTACCGTGCGATCAATGCCGACAGGCTCCAGCAAGCCCAGTTCAGGCGTGATCTCGTGCAGGCCCGCCTCTACCTTGAGAATGTCGCTGACGCGGTAATGATGCCCATACGCGTTAATCACTTCGGTCATGGCGGCGGCTGAGCAGGTGGAGTATGCCCACGTATCGTATTCCTGCGCCGAACTGTACTGCGCGGGATCGAGCTGATTGATGCGCACCAGCGCCTTTGACGCGCCCGCCAGGCTTGCGAACACCGGTGAGGAGATAGTCGAGGTTCTGGCATGAGCCGGGGCGGGTTGGGAGGCAGCAGCATCCGGCCATACATACTGGAGAGATGTCTGGTTGCCGGGTAACAGACTCCTCAGCAGGAGGATGCCCATGCAGAAGAGTACCACCAGGATCACAAACGCGCCCAGCGCCCGGCTGATTGCACGATCAGCAAAAAAGCCGCGCCAATATAACGCCGTCGCTCTCTCTGCCTGCGTCCGCCGGGCTGCCTCGCGCGGAAGCTCTCGCGTTCTCAGACGCCTGTAGGCACTCGCCCGTCGCTCTCTGACATTATAGCCGCCGCTATAAGGCAAAGCGCCGATGCTAGAGCCATGAGATCTGGAAGAAAGCCAGAATCCAGCAAGGATGACGATGAGGGATATCGTGAAGATGGTGAGCAGGACGACGCTCATCAACAACTCCGTTCATTACTACTCTTCTCATACAGTCCTGATGGCACCCGCCCTGCCCCACCATACGCCAGGAATAATCAGCGAATAACTATCTGTTCTGAAGAATATATCATATTGTGCCGGTGGTCTTCAACCCCCATTTCTGGCTCGTTCCCATCAACGAATGTTAACTATCAAGATCGGCCATGTCACCCTGAGCATCGCCTCAGATATGAGGCTGCGAGGACTCCAGGGCCTGCTTCATTACCTCTGCTCCCCGCTCGACGATTGCTGCAATACTCGCCGCCTGCTCATGCGGCAGAAAGTCGGTGATCCAGACAGACCGACTGCTCCCCGTATCGTCGGCACAGACCTGCATGGAGGCATGGTGATAGCTGGTCCGCTTTGATCCCTCGACTACCGCGTAGGCCAGTCGCCGCCTCTGATCGTCAATAGCAACGATCAGTTCTGGTCGTTAACCTTCATTATTAGCCCCGTGAAAGCATCAGCAGGCGTTCGCGGTTGACGATGATCGCGTGGCCCTGCTGCATGACAATAGCGCCCACCCCCTCCAGTTCTTTGAGGGACCGTCCGACAACTTCGCGTGCTGTGCCGGCCAGGGCCGCCATCTCCTGCTGCGTCAGGCGGTGTGTGCGTCCTCCCTGCGCAAGCGCCTCCTCCTGCTCCAGCAGAATTCGCGCGACGCGTGCGGTGACGTGCCGGAACGAGAGATCTTCCACCAGCGCGACCATATGGCGCAGCGCGCTCGCCAGCGTCTGCACCACAGCGGCGGCCACCGTCGGGCGCTCCTGAATCAGCTTCTGAAGTGCGCTATGCCCGATACTATATACGACACTGGGTTCCACCGCTGCCGCGCTGGCCGGATTCGGCCCGCCATCCAATGCCGGGACATCGTTGAAGGTATGGCCGGAAGGAATCAATCGCAGCACCTGCTCCTTGCCCTCCGGCGAGGTTTTAAAGATCTTCACCAGCCCGCTCTGGACATACTGTAATGCTCCTCCGCTCCCCCCCTCCAGCAGAATGAGATCGCCACGCCCATAGTGACGCTCCAGGGCGAGCGCTGCCACATGGGACAGATCCTCTTCATTCAATGTACGAAACAGCGGAATACGATGCACTTCCGCGATAGCCACAGGCATTGCATTCTCCTCAAACTTCTCCCCTACACCTGCGCTGGCTCGCCCCTGCGGCGCTTGCCTGAGCTAGAATCTGGTGCGACAGGCGCGCAGCGCGCCTGTCGCACCAGATTCTATCCCCCGTTGTGCAGCGAAGCTGCGCGAACCGCCGGTGAGAGGGCGCTGAGAATCGGATATTCTCTTAAATCCTCATAATGGCTGCGACTTTGGTCGCAGTCACCAGGCGCCTCCTATTAGTATACTGTGTGCAAAGCAAAGCGACAATGTATCTCGATCTTTATCTATTATAAGGAGAGGAAGCTATGACCAGTCTGGTTGACGAATGGCGGGAGCAGGCTGCCGCGACACTCGATGTACGGCCCGACCTGGAACGAGGAGACGAGCCTTTTACGCGTATCATGGAGACGGCGGCAACCATTCAGCCGGGCGCGACGCTGGTACTTACCGCTCCTTTCGAGCCGGTGCCGCTCTACGCGGCGCCTGGCGAAAGAGGTTTCTCACATGAGAGTCACTGCGTGTCGCCCGATGAGTGGGTAATCCGCTTTACCCGCCTTCCCCATGCCTGACCTTTATGTTGCCGGTTACACCGAAAGGAGCACTAACGCTATGAGCCAGGCGAGACCCACGCATCTTTCCAGCTCCTTTAAAGAGCCAGGCCCGACCATCACTATGAGCGGGGGCCCATCCGGCGCGCTGGCCGGGCGCCGCAACGTGCCGCTGAGGCTGCCGCTGCCGTTCTTGCTGACCGGGGTGTGCGCGGCGGCCCTGTTCGGCTTGCTGCTGCCCTGGATCGGCCCGGAGGCACTCCAGGCGCCAGGCTTTCCGCATGTGCTGGCGCTGGTCCACCTGGTGACGCTCGGCTGGCTGACGATGACGATTATGGGAGCATCGCTGCAACTGGTCCCGGTGATCGCTGTGACCACCCTGCGCACGACGCGTTTTACAGGCTGGCATTACCCATTATTCGCTGGCGGCGTGCTCATACTCCTGAGCGGCTTCTGGTGGATGCAGACAACGCTGTTGATCGCCGGTGGTACGCTGATCGCGCTGGCTGTCGTACAGTATGTGGTTACGCTCGGCATGACGCTGAAACACGCAACGGCGCAGCCGCTGACCGTTCGTTTTCTCGTCGCCTCCCTCTGTTTTCTATGCCTCGTTATCAGCCTGGGCTTAACGGCGGCGCTCGATTTCCGCTTCGGCTTTCTTGATGCCGGGCTAGACCGCCTGCTGCTGATCCACCTCACGCTGGGCATCGTTGGCTGGCTTACCAACCTGGTGATCGGCGTCTCCTACACCCTGGTGCGCCTGTTCGCCCTGGTGCATGGTCATGATGAGAGACCCGGCAAGCGTATCTTCCTGCTCTTGCAGGCCGGTATCCTGGCACTGGCATCAGGATTCCTCTGCTCATGGTATCCGCTGGTCCTCGCGGGCGGCGTGGTGCTGGTCGGAGCTTGCTGGCTCTTTGCCCTCGACTACGCTCGCATGCTGCGCCTGCGGCGGCGCAAGCGCCTCGATGTCACACACTATCATGGCATCGCAGCCGTCGTCTATCTCGCGCTCGTCATGCCAGCGGGGCTGGCTGCGGTCCTGCTGGGAGTTGGGCAGCCCGCCGTCTTCGTCGCCCTCGGGCTGGCCGCGCTGGTGGGCTGGATCGGACAGAGCGCCATCGGCTACCTGTACAAAATTGTGCCTTTCCTGGTATGGAACGAGCGCTACGGCCCGCTGGTTGGACGCCAGAAGGTACCGCTGATGCGTGATATGCTCTCTGAGCGCGTGGCCTGGGTGAGCCTGGGCTGCATCAATTTTGGCCTGCCCGTGAGCATCTTCGCCGCGCTTCTCGGCCTTGTCATCCCCTTTCAGATCGGCAGCAGCCTGCTCGGTGCCGGGCTTCTGCTGGCCGCCATCAACATTGTAAGCATTGTACGCCACCTCAATCATTCAAGATGAAAGGGCATGCATCAAAGCAAGGGCATGCCCTTGCTTTGATGCATGCCCTTGTGCATCCCCTCCTTCACAGGCCGAGCTGGCGGCGCCCCTCCGCTGTCATGCGCTCAGGACTCCAGGGTGGATCCCAGACCAGCCGGATCTCACCGGCAGTCAGTCCCGGTACATCCTGGAGCGCCACCCCGACTCCTTCGCTGATCGATTCGTGCAGCGGACAGCCCGGCGTCGTCAGCGTCATTACAATCGTCAGGAAACCATCGGCGCTGACATCCAGGTCATAGATCAGGCCCAGATCGACGATATTCACCCCCAGTTCGGGATCGTAAACATCGTGCAGCGCTTCATAGACCTGCTCCTTGATGCTCGCTGTCTCCGTTTTATCCATAGTTTCTGCCTTTCTTCGAAACACAGATGCCTTTTCAGATACACTCGTGTGCTCGCGCCTGCACCGCTTACTCCATCCTTTGCGACGCAGAGCCGCGCGAGGAGAGTGAGGACGCTGAAAATGAGACCTTCTCAGGTGAAGATGTTACCAGATAGTGTAGCCCGCACGCGGTAGGACAGTCTGTAACAAAAGTCGCAGCGCAAGGCACCGCGCTCCTGGTAGAGTATTTCTATCATCACCGGAGATCGTTTCCGGTGACGGCAATGGACATATGAGAACAGATCTACAAAGGAGTTGATAGAACTTTGAGCAAATCAGTTGTTCAAGATCTCGATGTACGAACCATCGTGCCCCGCGAGCGTCACCCGCTCATCTTCGCGCGCCTGGATGCCCTTAACGTCGGCGACACGCTGCGCCTGATTAACGATCACGATCCCAAACCGCTCAAATACCAGTTGCTCGCCGAGCGTCCCGATATGTTCCAGTGGGAACCGGAGCAGCAGGGGCCAGAGGAGTGGATAATCCGTATTCGCAAAGTCGCCAGCGAGGAATAATTCGCCGGCGACCTTCCACTGAAGGCGCGCAGTTGCAAAGGGCAGGACAGTAGAAGCGCATTGAGGAGCAACAATGAAAGCAGGCACAGAGGAGAACGCAACCTCACGTTCTTCACAAGGATCGAAAAGCACAGCCCGGCAGGAGCCGTTTGCACGCGTGGCCCCGGTGCTCAGGGCGGCGCTACTGCTGGGCGTGTGTGGAGGCTTTACGCTGGCTACGATCCTGACGCTGAGCTACGCGCTGGCGCTCCCGCTCGGAACCTGGTGGGCGGCGCTGGCCCAGGCTCACGGCCATCTTCAATTGTATGGTTGGGCTGGACTGTTCGTGCTGGGGGTAGCGCTCCATTTTCTACCCAGACTGCGCGGAACGCCGCTGGCAGCCCCGGCCCTGGTTCCCTGGCTGCTGGGCGCACAGGTTGTCAGCCTGTGCCTGCGTGCGCTGAGCCAGCCGGCACTCGTCATCACAGGAGCGCTGCCCTGGCGCGTGCTGCTCATTGGCAGCGGCATACTGGAGGCCGCAGCACTTATCGGGGCCATTGTCCTGCTCGGCCTGACCTTCCTGCACGGCCCGGCACTCGCGACGCGCCCCGCCTTCAAGAGCACACTGCTATTGATGGCTGGCGCGTGCTGCGCGCTGGCCCTGGCCGGTATAAGCAATCTGGTCAACACGGTGCAGGCGGCGGCGTCCTCCGGGCTGGTCAACCAGGCGGGGGATGATCTCAACGTCACTATCGGGCTGTTCGGCTTTCTCGTATCTATGGCGCTGGCGATGTCGGTGCGCTCCCTTCCGATGTACGCCGGCCTGGAAGCCTTCCCGGGGCGCATCATCCGTCCGCTCTCCACGCTGTACCTGCTGGGGGTGACGCTGCTTTGCCTGGGAACTCTGCCGCTGGCGTGGGCCGCCTGGCTGGAAGGAGCGGGCATGTGCCTGGCCGGAGGGACACTGCTGCTCTTTATCTGCGCTTTCCTGCTGTTGATGCGGACGCGCGGGCGCCTGCCACAGCGCGTGGGCCAGCTCGCTCCCCATCCTCAGACGCTGGCGCAGTCGTACAGGCGCCAGGTCTCGCACGAGAGCCGCACGTATGGCCCGTTTGTGACGCTGGTGGGCAGCGCCTATCTCTGGGCAGCGCTCGGCGGCGCGCTGCTCATGGTGAATGGGATCGGACTGCTGCTGCATGGCAGCCCGATTATCAGCATGGATGCCATACGCCACTGCCTGGCACTTGGCTTTATTGCCCTGCTGATCTGCGGCATCGCCCCGCGCATGCTGCCCGGCTTTTCCGGCGGCAAGATCGTCTCGGCGAAACTCGTGCATGCCACCCTCTGGCTCGGCAACATCGCGGCGTTTTTGCGCGTTGCGACACTGCTGCTCCCTCCGCTTTTCCTCGCACCCGGTCCAGCAGAACAGGCGCTCATAACTTTCGCCTTCGGGCTATCCGGGCCTGTCGGCCTGGCGCTCGCTGCATGCCTGCTCGTGAACCTCTGGCCCGCGCTGCATCAGGCCGCCTGAAAGGCAGGGTTAAGACTGA
>DATGLE010000150.1:0-29723 GCA_035294325.1 Ktedonobacteraceae bacterium
GCTTTTTCGTGTTAAAAAGGTCAGTCATTTCGGTATCGAGCGAAATATATCTGGTGAGGAGGATTCTATGGCACAGGGTACTGAAGGAACAGAGCGATCTGTAACTGATGAACCAGTGCGGCCAATCGTGGTTGTGGAGGACGATAGAGATCTCGGAGATATGTTGATGGAGGCGCTGGGCCAGGAAACATTCTATCCTGTCCTCTACGCTCAGAATATTCCAGAGGCTATAGATATTTTGAGCGCAGTGACGCCATCGCTTCTGATTCTCGATTATCAGCTTTGCTCAGCGAACGGGCTGCATCTCTATGACCATCTACATGCAGCACAGAGGCTGGATCCATCTCAGGTAATCATGATGAGCGCTCGACTCCCCCGTAAGGAATTGCAGGCTCGACAATTGCAAGGCATTGAGAAACCCTTTGAGCTGACCGATTTCCTGGGGCTGGTGGAGGAGATGTTATCCGGTCAGGAAGAGACGGTTCGCCTGCATGCCGCCAGAAGGCCGGGGGATGAAAGCCACCTCTGACGGCAATAACCTCAAAAATATTGCTTATCGCATAACAAAGGTGTATGCTATAGTGGAGCCATAATCGGATGGCTCCGCTTTTTTTGCTTCACATAATTTTAAGGAGGATGGCGGAAGATACCCGGCAGGGAAGGCATCCGCGAGGGGAGATACCCGCAAGGCGCGATACCCGCAGGGCGCGATACCCGCAGGGCGCGATACCCGCAAGGGCGAGATACCCGCGAGGGCGAGATACCCGCGAGGCGAGATACCCGCAAGGGCGAGATACCCGCAAGGGCGCGATACCCGCAAGGGCGCGATACCCGCAAGGGCGAGATACCCGCGAGGGCGAGATACCCGCGAGGGCGAGATACCCGCGAGGGCGAGATACCCGCGAGGGGTATCTCTACATTAGATGATGAATCCTTGCCTTCATCTGATCCGTCGATTCGATCATGTCCTTGATTCTGGCTGACCGCTTTCACCCGCGCCTGCGCCGTGAGCAGCAGGCGGCTATAGATGCCGGGCAAATCCACAAGCGCGACGAGGTTGAGCTGCTCGCGCCAGAACAGTTCCGCCCGCTGATTCTGTACAGCCTGCTGTTGCTCTTCGTCGGAGGCATATTCTTTGTGGCGCTGACCATCGCTTCCCTCATCTGGCATCTCCGCACAAACACTTTCACCCTGTACGTGACCTCAATCTGGCCTGTGCTGCTGTGGGCCGGAATCAATATTATCAGTTACATCGTGATCCTGCCCGTTCACGAGATCATTCACGCACTCGCCTTTATGCTGTGGGGGGGCAGGCCGCATTTTGGCGCCAGGCTGCCTATGGTGCTCTACTGCGGGGCAAGGGAGCAGCTCTTTCGCCGCAACCAGTACCTCGTAGTGGGACTGGCTCCGCTGGTCGTGATTACCATTGCGGGCATTGTTCTTACACTGCTGGCACCGGTTGCTGCCTCCTATGTCCTCTTTGCCACAGTAGGCAATGTCTCCGGGGCCGCCGGTGACATATGGGTAGTTGCCAGGCTGCTGCGCCAGCCCCGCCATGTGCTGGTGGAAGATACGCAGATCGGCTACAGGGTGTGGGAGATTCCCACCGACAATTCCAGCGTCACATGAAAGAATGCCGCCCGCAGATTGATCACGAGAGGTGGAGGCGCATGACTAACGCCGTCGACCCCATACGCCTCCACCTTTCTTTGCACCCTTTACTCCGCTGACTCGCCCACGAGCAGAGCATCGGGGCAGGAGATCTCGATTTCAGCGCGCGGATTGCTCGCATCGAGGAACTTCTGCACATGCAGATCAACGACCTGGCTATCATTGAGGCCCAGGTAGTCGAAAGCGGCGTCCAGAGCGGCCCTGACCGGATCATCCAGTTCCTGACGCCACAGGTACGGCAGGTAAAAGCGCAGTTCTACGCTCAGCGGAAATTTGCCGCGCTGCTCATAGAGCCTGCGCATAACATCCTCATTGCAGATCGATGCCCGCACCAGCCAGGCAAGAGCCTCCCATTTAAAGCGGCGCAGAGTGCTGGTCGAGACCATTCGCATAGCGCCACGCCGGCTCCGCACAATCTGATAAGCATAGTTGACGCTCGGCGGCAGTGGTAACGATGAGGAGAAAAACACGGCATTCGTCTGACAATGAGAGGAGTGAGCACCATTCGTCCGCGACATCGCCATAGTGTCCTTTCTAAAGCGGCCCGCCAGGCGCACCCCAGGGGGAAGGCACGCTCCAACAGCGAGGCCCTGTACACCCTCCAAAGCTCCAATCAGCAACGCTTTACATCATATAATACTTTACTCAGACACTCTACAAAAACTCGTCATAGCAGGTCGCGCTGGAATATGCCGTGCGACGCTGAAACAGCCTGCCACATTCGACGCTCCGGCAATCCCGTTTACTATTATACATGAAAAATATCTCTGCTTCAAATTGATAATATCCAATTTATATATGAATATTAGATTTATTCAAACCCATAAATTCTATTAAAAAGAGACCTCCTGCGTTCCCGGGCCGGATTGGTTCCGTTCCAGTTTAACTCAGGAGGTCCCTGTTTGCTCCCTCCCCCTACAGTTATTCAACATATTCCGGCTGGCTCATGGCACCCAGGCCGCCGGAGGAGGCAGAGGAAGCTGAAAGGTTCCCTTTTCCTTTAGCTCTCCAGCTTGAACTTCCCAATGATGCTCGTCGCGCCAAGCACATCGGGCGCGATCTCTTGCAGCAGTTTCTCGAAGGTGATGTGCTCCCCGGAGACATGGGAGACCGAGAGTGCGTACACGGTAAACACGTAATGGTGTGGCTGCCCATCGGGCGGTGGGCAGGGGCCGCCATAGCCAATCGTGCCATAGCTGTTGGTGCCCTCGCTGAACGGGTTCTGGCCGTGACCGTGCAGCCCATCTACATTGGCGGGGATGTTATACACGATCCAGTGATGGAAGCCGCCCGCGACGGGAGCATCAACATCGTTGATGGTGAAGGCAAAGCCCTTCGTTCCGGCGGGGACGTTGAACCATTTGAGCGCCGGCGCCATGTTCTTACCGCTACAGCCGGAGCCTTGCGAACCAGGCCCGCCAAACTCGCTGCTCAGCGGCAGCCAGCCGCCATCGGTAAAATTGGGGCTGACGATGGTGAATGGATGCTCGTCCAGGCTGGATGTTGCCTGCGCGTGGCTGCTGTTCACATGTGAAATAACGGGAGAGAACGCCATGAGGGCGCAAGCCAGCAGGCCCACACCCAGCAGTGCCAGGATGCGTTTTGAGAGGTTTCCGGCGAATAGCTTCTTGTGCATGCTGATCTCCTTTCTAGAATTCCTGGAAAGTGTCCGCTGCTCAGCGCTATCCCCGGTCGTTAGTGCGGCTCCGCCGCACCCGGGGATCGCAGGGATGGGGTGGACCCATGCGCGCAGCGCATGGGTCCACCCCATCCCTGCGATCCAGCGAGCGCCGCAGGCGCGAACATGCAATGGCGCTGGCAATCAGACACTTTCTTAATTGTTTATATACCATATCATGATATAGACAACAAGATATTCTTAGAGAGTATATGAGGCTCAGCGTCCCTGTATCTCTATTCAGGCATTCGCGCGGCTCTACCGCACAGGTGATAGAGTCTGGTGTATGGAGAAATGCGCTTAGCGCATTTCTCCATACACCAGACTCTATCAGGCGAACGCCGGGGGCGCGAGCAGTAGAAAATTCCTATCCAGCATCATTAGAGACTTCAATCAGGTTGTCGTCGAAATCAGCGCCATTAACGCGCCAGCCGCACCTGGGCGGGGAAGCCGGCAAAGCTGGCCCGCACAACCTCCACGCCGTCTTGATTGACAAAGCTCGCCTTTGCCCGCATCATGCGCCGCGCCGCATCCTTCTCCAGAATCGTCACCGTGCAGGTGATCGTGTCGTTTATATAGACCGCCGTGGTGAACTGGAACGACATCTCGGTGGCGAGAAAGCCGAGCATGCCACCTATGTGCGTCATCATGCTGGCGGTGAGCAGGCCGGGAATGATGCGGCGCCCGAACCAGCTCTGTTCAGCAAAGCTCTGATCGACGTGATAGGGGTTGTAGTCGCCGCTGACGCCGCAGAAGAGCGCGACATCCCCTTCGGTAAAGGTGCGCCGGAAGGTGAAGGTCTGCCCTGCTTCTATGGTATCGAAGGCCGCTTTCAACTGCTGCTTGAACTCAGGCGTTGCATCCTGTGGCATAGATTTACAAGATCTCACTTTCTACTTTAAGTACAAGGAATCGATTCCCATTCGCTCGCGCGCCGGGCCTTTGTGCGGCTTCGTCGCACCGGGGATGCTATATTGTGGTGTGACAAATGCGCCAGGCGCATTTGTCACACCACAATATAGCATCCTGCGAGCACCGCAGGCGCGAGCAAGCGAGCGCGCCGGCAATCAGGCACGCTCTAAGCATTCTGAAATGTAACTGGCACATGGTTCACGCCGTGCAGAATACCGCCCAGCGGCTCCAGCAGGCCATCGTGCACCAGGCGTATAGCGGCGAAGCGTTCCAGCATGGCCGCCAGCGCGATTCGAGCTTCCAGGCGCGCCAGCGGCGCCCCCGGGCAGCGATGGACGCCGTAGCCGAAGGCGAGATGGCGATTGGGCAAACGGTTGATCCTGAAGCTCTCGCCATCACGGAACACCGCCTCATCGCGATTGGCCGAGCCAATCCAGGCCACGATGAACTCGCCGGCCTCGATCCTGCGCCCGCCGAGCGTGGTCCCGCTGGCGCAGACGCGATACATATGGCGCACGGGCGAACGGTAGCGCAGCACCTCCTCGATAGCCGAAGGCAGCAGAGAGCGGTCCGCGTAGAGCTGCTCCAGCGCCTCCGGGTATTCGTCAAAGCAGAGGAAGGCGTTGCCGATCAAGAGCGTTGTGGTGATGCTGCCGGCGACCATGAGCAGAACGCAGAAACCCAGTAGCTCTTCGTGTGCAAGCGGCTTCCCCTCGATTCTGCCAGCCAGAAGCAGCGAAATCACGTCGTCTCGCGGACGCCGGCGATGATCTTCAACCAGGTGCGAAAAGCTCTCATACAATTCAGCCGGCGCCGGCCCTCCCTCGAATACCAATCTATATGCCCACTGCTTGAAGCGCTCGCGCTCCTCAACAGGAATACCCAGCAGTTCAGCAATGACCATCACCGGCAGCGGACGCGCCAGGTCATCAATGACATCCATCCCTCCCTGCGCGCTTACCTGATCCAGCAACTCCTGCACAATGCGGCTGATGCGTGGGGCAAGACGCGCGATAGCCTGCGTCGTGAAGGCCGGGGCGATAACCATGCGCAGCAAACGCTGGCGCGGCGGATCCAGGTTGATGATGCTGGTATCGAGCGGCTGATCTCCCCCCTCCGTCAACTGTGAGGAGAAGGTTTGATAATCCGCAAGCACGCGCTGCACATCCTGGTAACGAAATACGTTCCATGAATGCTCCTGCTCGTCATAATACACGGGATCGCTTTCTCGCATGCGGCGATACCAGGGAAAAGGATTGAGAAGCTGCTGAGATTCCATACTGTATCTTTCTTAGTGTGTGTCTGATCCTCGACACCATTGCATGCTCGCGCCTGCGGCGCTCGCTTGATGGAGCAGGTTGCGCAGGGAAATGCGCTTCGCGCATTTCCCTGCGCAACCTGCTCCATTCCTGGCGCGGCAGAGCCGCGCGAACTCCCGGTGAGGGAGGATGCAGATCCCCTCTTATAGACCGGGCGATAATTTCTTTTTCACGGCCTGTAATGCCTCTTTGAGCGAGCGAGCGGAGGGCTGCAATGGCAGGCGTTTGAGACGGTGCGCCAGGGCCATCGGCGCGATAGTGTAGACATGCTCGGGCGTTACCTCCGTCACTCCAAGGTAGGCGGCATAGGTCTGGGCCGCGCGCCGCATGACGATATCACCGCGATGCCCATCGATGTCAAGCTCAATATTAATCATCGCGATCAGTTCGGCGACCTCGCGCGGAACGATCACGCGCCGCTCCAGTTGCGCCGCGCGTAGAATACGCCCGCGCAGCTCCTCTTCGGCGCCGGCATACTCCGCCAGCAGCGCCTCCGGCCCGGCCTCAAAGCGCTCGCGCAGCTCGACGATCTCCACGCGCTGGCGCACATTGTGGATGGAAGCGATATCGATACAGAGGCCGAAGCGGTCGGTAAGCTGCGGGCGCAACTCGCCCTCCTCCGGGTTCATCGTGCCAACCAGCATAAAGCGCGCTGGATGGCTATAGGAAACACCCTCGCGCTCGACGATATTGACGCCCATCGCGGCGGCATCGAGCAGCACATCGACCACGTAATCATCGAGCAGGTTCACTTCATCGACGTAGAGAATGCCCCGGTTGGCCTCGGCGAGCACACCCGGCTCGAAGCGCCGCTCCCCTTCGCGCAGCGCATGCTCCAGGTCCAGCGTGCCCACTACGCGATCCTCCGAAGCGTTGATGGGCAGATCGACGACGCGCATGCGCCGCCGCGTTACCGGCAGCTTCTCGCCGCGCTCCGTGCGCTCGCGGCAGGATATGCACATCGCCGCCGGTTCCTCCGGTGGACACGAGAACGGGCAGTCGCTCACGACGGAGAGTTCGGGCAGTACGGCGGCCAGCGCCCGCACCGCCGTCGACTTGGCCGTCCCCCTCTCGCCACGAATGAGCACCCCGCCGATGGCCGGTTGAATGGCGTTGAGAATGAGGGCCAGTTTCATCTCCTCCTGGCCCACGATGGCGCTGAATGGAAATGTGTACATGTTTAATTTTGATTTACTTGGATAGGTGTTGAGCAATAGTGGCGGAGCCGCTATCGCTCAACGCCTATCCTGTGCTATTCGAACTCGATCACGCCGCGAATGTTCTTGCCCGCGACCATATCATCGTAGGCTTCGTTCACCTGGTCGAGCGTGTACGTCCGCGTCACCAGCTCGTCCAGCTTCAGCTTGCCCGCATGATACATCGCCAGTAGCTCGGGGATGTCGTTTCTTGGCTGCGAATCGCCGTAGAGCGTTCCCATGATCGTCTTCTGGTAGAGCACCATCTCGAACGGAGGGATGGGAATGGATTCGGCGGCAGCATCCGTCAGCCCGACCACGACGAGCGTGCCATTCTTGCCAACGCAGGCATAAGCCTGGCCGATGGTGGCCGGCGTGGCGATGGCCTCGAACGCGTAGTCGGCCCCCTGTCCCCATGTAAGCTCCTGCACCTTTTTCACCACATCCTCCCTGGTGGAGTTGATCGTATGCGTCGCGCCGAACTCCTTCGCTTTCTCCAGCTTGAAGTCGTGAATGTCCACCGCGATAATCATGCGCGCTCCGGCCAGCGCGGCCCCCTGCACAATATTGCTGCCGATGCCGCCGCAGCCGATAACGACCACCATACTGCCCGGCACGACCTTCGCGCGATGAATGACCGCACCTACACCCGTCGGCACACCGCAGCCCACCAGCACCGCGCGGTTCAACGGGTAGTAGTCAGGGATGGGTACCACCGATATATCAGGAACAACCGTGCGCTCGCTGAAAGTCGAGATGACGCACATCTGACCGATATCCCCCTTCTCGCCATGCATGCGGAAGGTGCCGTCAAGCTGCGGCCCCATCGCGATAGCGGCACCCATATTGCAGAGGTTTGAGTGTCCCGATGTGCAATAGCGGCATTTACCGCACGCAGGGATAAAGCTGAGCACAACGTGATCGCCCGGCTTGCAGGTGGTGACGTTGGGGCCGACGGCCTCGACGATCCCCGCGCCCTCGTGCCCAAGCGCCAGCGGGAGATAGGTAGGCATTTCGCCGACGATAACGTGATAGTCGGAATGGCAGATGCCAGCCGCGACCATACGCACCAGCACTTCGTGCTCCTTCGGCGGATCAAGCTCGATCTCTTCGACGCGGATACGCTCACCGGGCGCGTAAATAACTGCTGTTCGTGTCCTCATTGACTTTCCTCCTGAAATGAAGCGTAGTATGCACACGTAACGAAACAAAGGATGCGTTGCCAGACACGGTTTCAGAACGACGCTGTATGGGAATACTGCGCTGCGGAAAGGTCTCCCCTGCGTAACAGGGCGGCCTCAGACGGCAAACAATACTGGAAATAGTCGGCATCGAGCGCCCGGGCCAGTTCGGGACCCGGACTCGCTACCTTCTCCCCGGCATCATTCACTATCACCGCGTTCGGGTTGGTATCAATCATAATGGTCGGGATCTGGCGCCTGGCGATCTCCTGTGCAATGTTGAGAGCATCGCGGCGCGGCGTATCGCGCCGCATATTGCCGGAAAGATCGATATTCGCCAGCCCATCGGTCAGCACAACCAGGATGGGCCGCGTGCCCGGATCGCGCAGTCGCTCGCTCTCGGCGAGGCGCAGTCCCTCCAGCAAACCGGTTGCCAGGGGGGTACAGCCACCGACGTAGAGATCATCGACGCAGCGGCGCGCCCGCGCGAAGTTTCGCGTCGGTGGCAAAACCACGCGCCCCTGCGCGAAGCGGAAGACGAGCATAGCGACGCGATCCCGCTTCTCATACGCATTTTGCAGCAAGGCCAGCAAAACGCTCCTGGTTCTGGGCATCAATTGCCGCGCCATCACGGAATCGCTGCCGTCGATGACCAGGATGAGCAGCGAACGCGTCTTACGCTCGCGCACCTTCTGGCGCAGGTCAGACACACGCAGTTCAAGCCTGCCGCCGCGCCGTCCGCGCCCGCGCTGATAGGGTGCGGCGGCACGCAAGGTCGCGGCGAGCGCCAGGTCGGTCACGGGCCTGGCCTGGCGGCTGCGCGTAAAGCGGCCGCTGTGCCTGCTGGTCGGCGAGACGAAGCGCCGCCCGGCTTCCTGTCGCATCAGGCGATCACGCGGAATCGTGAGCATACGCAGCGCCTGCGCGATGTCCTCGTCTCCCCGCAGGTGACGCGTCAGCCCGGCGGGGCCTTCGCGCTCCTTGCCGCGCTCTTCCATATCCGCATCGTCGATAATCGCTATCTCCTGCGGCCTCGTATCCGCGACGGGCACAGAAAGCTGGTCGAGCGCGCGCGCAATCTGCTGGCCGACTGCCCTCCCGGTACGCGCCCGGTGAGGCAGAGCCAGCGCGACGGCCTGCTCGATATCCTCGCGCTGTACCTCGTCACGGCCCGCCCAGGCTGCCAGCGCGCGAGCCGTGCGCGTAACGACGATATCGCCACGATGCCCTTCGGCGTGCAGTTCGCGATCAACCAGGAACGCCACGACCTGCCGGAAGCAGGGCGCCATGCGTACCTCCAATAGCGATTGCCTGGCCCTCTGGATACGCTCGCCCAGCGCTCGCTCGGCCTGCGCCCAGGCCGCGACAAACTTGCCGGGAGCGGCATCGTAGGCCAGACGCCGCTCCACCACCAGCGCACGCGCCGCCGGATCGCGCAGATCCTCGCTCTCGACGTAGAGTCCAATGCGATCAAGCAGTTGCGGGCGCAGCGCTCCCTCCTCTGGATTCATCGTCCCGATGAGCACAAAGCGCGCCGGGTGGCTCAGGGAGATGCCATCACGCTCAACGCGGTTGACGCCAAGCGCGGCGGCATCAAGCAACAGGTCGGCAATATGATCGTTGAGCAGGTTGATCTCATCGACGTAGAGCACGCCACGATGGGCCGCCGCGAGCAGGCCGGGGGCGAAGTGACGCGCGCCGCTCTCCAATGCCGTCGCCAGGTCAATGCTGCCCGCGACGCGATCTTCGCTGGCATTGAGTGGGAGGGTGACAAGCGGAGCGGGATGCCGGGCAATGGGCAGCGCTTCTTTGCGCTCATAGCGTATCCGGCACGCATCGCACATCGAATGCGGCTGCGCCGGATCGCAGAAATAGGGGCAATCGCTTACGCCCGTGATAGCTGGCAGAAGGCGCGTAAGCGCGCGTACAGCAGTCGATTTGCCCGTGCCCCTGCGCCCACAGATGAGCACGCCACCAATCGAGGGATCGATGGCGTTGAGAATGAGGGCAAGCTGCATCTTCTGCTGTCCGACCATAGCGCTTAACGGGAACGTCGTCATTACGTCCTGCTTTCGTCGCCGGCTGCGCCCCACAACGGGGGCTTCTCTCTGCTGCCAATGGTGCTACAGCACATATGCTATCACATGGGAATGAAAAAGTGCTAGCTGACACGTCCATATGCCAGATTGCTCTGGTTGCCCCCGATTTTGCATCATCTCCTGTTGACTTCTCACCATGTAGAAAATAGACAAGCCTACTTTACATAATCATAGACTTTTCCTGTGTATTCCGTGCTATAGTTGTAAAATTTGAATTGACCTGCTACGATGCGCCTATCTATAGATCAACGTAGTATGGTATAATTGGAGGAAGTGATGCGTCTGAAATCAGGTAACTGAAAGCAACCCTATCCAGAGCGGGTTTCTATTCTAGATCGGCTAAGGGAAGTCATACCACAGCCGGGGAACCGGTCCCGCCCCCGAGATTTCTGGCAGCAGTCTAAAGGAGCAGGCTAAAAATCGGCTTATCGTGTGAGATAGCCAGCATCTACAGGAAGCGCCGCGCCGGTAATGTGCCGCGCCTCATGCGAGGCCAGCCACAATACGGCGGCGCTGATATCCTCCGGCGGTAGGAGATCGCGGTCAGGAAAGAGGTTGAGCTGGTTCATCAGGGACAGCATGTGTTCGTAGGTCGCCTGGGGACCGGGGCCGCCGGCAAACACGTCGTAGATGGCCTGGTTGCGACACATAGCAGTATCGACGCTGGTAGGGCAGATAGCGTTGACATTGATATTATAGGGGGCCAGCTCGATAGCCAGCGTTTTGACCAGGCCGAGCACGCCATGCTTGGCGGCAACGTAATGCGCCAGGTTAGCCATGCCGCGCTGAGCCGCCGTCGAGGCGATACAGATAATCTTGCCGCTGCGCCGGGGCAGCATCTGCGGAATACACACCTTGCAGGTAATCCAGACGCCCTTGAGGCAGACGGCAACGGTCTCGTCCCACTGCTCTTCGCTCATTTCCCAACTGGAGGCAAACGAGTAGAGGCCGGCATTGGCTACGACGATATCGATTGCTCCGAACGCGCTTTGTGCATGCTCCGCCAACGCCTGCATTCCGGCAAGATCGGTCACATCGACCTGCTCGGCGATAACAGGGCGCCCCATATCCTCAATCTCACGCGCCACCGCCGCCAGTTCTTCGGGCCGTGCCAGCGGATAGGGCACGCTGCGATACTGGTGACAGGCATCGCAGAGCACCAGTTGAGCACCCTCACGGGCGAAGGCAAGAGCATGCGCCCGGCCCTGGCCGCGCGCCGCTCCGGTGATAAAGACTATACGATCCTGAAAGCGAGCTTCAGTAGACACCGCAGATGCCGTCGATGGTAAAATCCTCGATAATCAGTTCCTCCTCAAAATCCTCCTCGTCCATCTCCTCCACTTCGTCGAGGGCCAGCATCTCCCCTTCTTCGTTCACGCTAGCCTGCTCATCGCTGGAAACTTCGTTGATCGGATGCTTCGTTTCTGGCATCGCTCTCTCCCTCATGTTAGCAATAGGTTAGCCTGCGTATTGTAAGCATACCATAACGCATATGAGAATGGTAAGTGCCTCTCCCGGTTGTGTATTCGGTCTGCCTCTTTAAACCGTGTTACCTTTACAAAGATGCATGCATAGAACCGGGGGACCTCATGCAAGAATTAGAAAGCCACAGCATCGGACACTATCGCATTGAACGCCGCCTCGCGCGGGGCGGTATGTCCGCGATCTATCTCGCACAGGATACGCAGAGCGAACGCATGGTCGCCATCAAGCTCGTACACTGCGGCGATGAATACTATGAGCGCTTTCGTCACGAAGTCAGCGTCACCTCGGCGCTGGTCCACGACCATATTTTGCCCGTCCTGGACTTCGGTGAGGACAACTCCTGGTATTATATGGTCACGCCATACATGCCCTGTGGCACGCTGCACCAGCGCTTGCAGCAGAGGCCGCTGAGCCTCCAGGAGACCGGCACGGTCCTGGCCCAGCTTGCCGGCGCGATACAGTACGCTCACGACTGCGGCATACTGCATCGCGACATCAAACCATCGAACGTGCTGCTGGGTGACGAAGAGGGGCGTTACGTCTACCTCGCCGATTTTGGCCTGGGCAAGCGCATGGATGATGGGGAGAGCCTTACGCTGTCGGGCTACCTGATCGGCACGCCCGAATATATGGCCCCTGAACTGGCCGAGCAGCCGGCAACGGCCAGCAGCGATATTTACGCTCTCGGCATTCTTACCTACCAGATGCTCACAGGTTGCGTGCCTTTTCATGGCAGCACACCCATCGGGACCTATTTGAAGCATATCCGCGAGCAGCCGGCGCCTCCATCCCGGCTAAATTCCGCTATTTCCCCTTCCATCGACCAGGTTATCCTGAAAGCGCTCGATAAGAGGACCGAGAACCGCTTTCAATCGGCGCAAGAGTTTGCGCAGGCGTACCGCCAGGCACTTGAGCCGGAGAATAGCCGCGTGGTAGTCCTGAGGCAGACGGCTCCGCTTCTCGGCGCCGTCTCGGTAAAGATCAGACGCGAGAGCAGGCGTGTCAGGGGCACGCTGCTGGCAGGATTGGCGACAGCCACGCTCATTGGCGTGCTGCTGCTCGGCCTCGGCTGGAGCTACACCGGGCAGCGAGCAACGGAGCCTGTCACCCTGCTGGGTATTGGTACGCAACTCCAGCTTGCTCATCTACCATCTATGCCGCCGGGGCTGCTGGCCGCCCTCAGCGTCCATAGCCAGCCCCATACTCCCGTCACCAACAGGAAACAGTCGCCCCGACCAACTGCTACCACAACGCCAGGTGCTACGCGCAGTAGTAATCAGAATAGCAGCAATAGCATCACTCAAGGGAGCGGGCAGCATCCGCGAAACAGTCACCATAAGAAAAGAAGAAAGCACGACGACTAAGATAATGTCGCCTGTGAAGCCTGCTATGTTCAGCGCTCCCTGACGCCATACAGTACTTTTTGAACGGCGGGCTAGCCAATGCGAGAAAGTAACTGCTATAATAGCCTGCGTTGAAACTCTTCTACACCCATGACGAGAGGAGCGACGCATATTTCGGACAACGCCCGCAACTCGGCCCTCGCTACTGCTGCCGAACCGCAATCAGTAGCGACAAAGAAGGCTTCTCGGCGCCGCCTGGTATGGGGGGGGAGGACGTTCCGCCTTAACTTCGGCAATTTCCGTCCCGATAAAAGTCTCTCTCTACGCCGTTTCAGCATCGTAGAGGCAGCGCTGCTGCTCATCGTGGGACTGATGGCTTCGCGCGGCCTCGGTGTGGTGCGCCAGACCATCTTTAACGCGCTTTTCGGCACCGGTGCGGCGGCGAACGCTTTCTATGCCTCCTCTCGCCTGCCCGATACATTATTTAATCTTATCGCCGGTGGCGCGCTCACGCACGCATTTATTCCGGTCTTTCTCGCCTATGAAAAGGATAAGGGGCGCGAGGAAACCTGGAAACTGGTAAGCCTGGTCTTCAACCTGATGTTCGTTGTCCTCACGCTCCTGGCGCTCATCGGCGAGTTCATAGCGCCCGCCTTTGTCAATAATCTGCTGGTCCCCGGCTACCCTCCCGCCGAGCGCGCTCTGACTACTAATCTCACGCGTATCATGCTCTTTCACCCGCTTATCCTGGGGCTTGGCACCATCGTGACGGCGGTTCTCAACAGCAAACGGCAATTCCTGCTGCCTGCCATCTCTATTGCTATCTACAACGTCGGCCTGATTGGCGGCCTGCTGGTCTCGCTGGCAGTTCCGGGGGTGGGCATCTATGGCCCGACCTATGGCACGCTGGTGGCGGCGCTCCTTCAAGTCGGTGTGCAGATACCGGCCCTGCTCAGGCAAGAAGGCATACACTACTCTTTCGTCTGGAACCCGCGCCATTCCGGGCTGGGCGCCGTGCTGCGCATGCTGATCCCTAACTCCCTGGCTGTGGGTGTAGGCTATGTCGCGCTCATTATCGAGACGGCTTTCGTCTCCTACCTGCCCGATCCATCCAGCCTCGCCGCGCTGCATAACGCGCAAATGCTGCAAGCCCTGCCGCTCGCCATTATATCGCAGGCCGTAGGACAGGCCCTCTTGCCCCATCTCGCTGTGCAGGCGGCTGCGGGCCGCTATGTGCGTGTGCGTCAGACCGCCGTGAGGGTCATCACCGTCTGCATCCTGCTCACTATCCCGGCGGTTCTGCTGCTGGATTTCCTGGGTGCGCCGGTCATTCACCTCATCTTCCAGCATGGCGCGTTCAACAGCCATTCGTCGGCGCTGACCACCCTCGCGCTCTTTGGCTACATCGTTGGTCTGCCGGGACAGGTCGCTGGCGACCTGCTCACGCGTGCTTTCTACGCACTACAGGATGCCAGAACGCCCCTGCTGACCAACGTCTTCAACGTCCTCACCGCGCTCGGCCTGATCGCTGTACTCAGTCACGTCCTGCACGATCACTATATCATCCTGTCGCTGCCGCTGGCGCTATCGGGCGGTGCCACGGCTGAGGCGCTGCTCCTGCTCATCATCCTGTTCTTTCGCCTGCGCAAGCGTGTCAAAACTGATGCCGGCATGCAGCGCCTCTTACGTCGTCGCGAACTCGCGAAAAACGCAACTGCGCGATAATGAGTTTTAACCATCAAGATCGGCAATGGGGTAGGGGCGCGGCGCTGGCTGTGTGGTCGGGTGGAGTGGAGGGGGTCAAGCGCAAGCCCGCTCATCTGTGCTGTCACTGGATGCGAGGGTTGGAATGAAAAGCGGGCTTGCTTCGGCCCCCACCACCCCCTTGCCCCTCCCAGCCGGCGCCGCGCCCCTACCACTTTCCAGGATTGCCGATGTTGGTTGTTACCTTTCATAATCGCGCAGCTACGGCCAGAATAGCTTGCTAACGTTTAATAACTCCAGTTCAACCCGCATTGCGCGCAATGCCGCGCAGGATGGTCGCTTTCGAAGGCGCGCCGGAATGCCTCGTAGCGCTCGCCGCGCCAGATTGCCTCGATAGGTTCCTGGAAGATGTTGCCAAGCACGCGCTCCTCCCTGTACTCTCTGGCACTCCTATGGCCGAACGGCGCAAAGCAGCAGGAGAGCACGTTGCCGCTGGACGTGATATAGGTCAGGGTGTAGGGCCGCCGGCAGCCCGACCAGGGCCGCTCACCGAAATCGCGCGTGATGCTCTTCAGCGGCGTGGCCGAGCCGGCGGCATTGAACGTGATGCCCCGCTCGCGGCACATTTCCTCGCAGCGTTGCACCAGTTCCAGTTCCTCAGCCGTGGCGCGGCCAAAGAGGGCCTGCTGCGCAACTGCCAGGCCGGCGCCGAAATAGACGAAGCGCTGCATGTAAACCTCTTTGATCCCGGCCTCACCTGCCAGTTCGATCAGGCCCGGTAGATCGTGCAGGTTCTCACGCATAGCCGTGAACCAGAGCGAGACCGCCGGCCTGTGAGCGTCCTGCGCCTTCTGCATAGCTATGAAGGCGCGCACATTGCGCCAGATCTTATCAAAGGCATCTACGCCACGCACACGGGCGTACATTTCGCGCGTTGAGCCGTCCATTGAGAGACGATATTCGTCAAGTCCCGCATCGATGAGCGCCTGGCCGCGTTTCTCAGTGAGCGCAATGCCGTTGGAATTGAAAAGGACATACACCCCGCGCTCCTTGAGGTAGCTAATCATTCGCGGCAAATCTTTATTGAGCAGCGGCTCACCCAATCCATGCAACACCACGCGCTCCAGGGCAGGAAATTGCTCTACAATATAGCGAAACTCATCATAGCTCAGATCGCGGTCTTCCTCGCGCGAGAGCAGTGTGCGCGGGCACTGCTGGCAGAATTCGTTACAACGGCTGGTTGGCTCGATGTAGATCGAGCGTGGTAGCGCAAGCGCCTGCGTCGAAGGCGCTGTCTGGCTCATAGGCGTTATCATGATGCATTCTCCTCATACTATCCAGGTGGGCGGCTGTCGCCGGAGCACAGGTTCTATCGGCCCGCAGCAGATCAATGAGCCGCAGCAGGTCAGGAAATTCATCGATATCAAAGAGAGAGTCTATAAGCTCTACCGTCAACTGCTGGCGTTGTGCCGCCGCAACGGTCATATGCGCCACAACATCGGTGCTCATCGGGATGCCGCTAAAGACATCGTAGGGCTTGCGCATAGCGAGCAGATAGTAGCCCCCGTCATCAGCCGGCCCCAGTACGATATCGGCATGATCGAGCGCGATGCTGGCCCGATCAACGAGTTCGCGGCTGATGTGCGGCGAGTCCGAGCCAATGAGAATGGTGCGAGCATAGCCATGCGCACTGGTCCAGCGGAAGACGTTGTGCAGGCGCGCACCGAAATTCTCCCCCTCCTGTGGGAAGCATCGCATTCGCCGCGCATGCGCAGGAGCGAGCGTCGCGACCAGCCCCCGGTAATCGGCTCCGGCGGGCGTATAGGCCCAGTGCAGATCGTAGTGATAGCCGGCGAAGCGCCAGGCCAGGTCGCTCAAAAACGCGCGGTAGAGCTTCGCCGCCTCCTCGTCACCGATGGCGCGCGCCAGGCGCGTTTTCGTCCGCCCCGCCTGCGGATAACGGGCAACCACTACCAGAGCGGTATCAGACATGCCAGACCCCTCATTATTTATTTCCATTCAGCGAGCAAAACCTTTCATTCAGAACCTTCTCGCCCCTGCATAACGCAGCGTCGTACTCAACATATAGTATGCAGCCTTGACGGCACCGGCCAGATTGCCGGCGACTTTAGAGTGCCCATGACTGCGCCTCCGGTAATGAAGCGGCAGTTCGACGATGCGATAATGCGCGCGTGCAGCCTTGACCAGCATCTCCACCGGCCAGCCGAAGGTCATCTCATGCATATGCAACGCTTCCAGTTGCGTGCAGCGTATCACCCTGAAAGAGCCGATATCATGCAGCCGCACGCCATAGAGCAGGCCGACCATACGACTGACCAGCCAGTTGCCCAGGCGTGCCTGTGGAGGAACGGCGCCGCGTTCGGAGCGCTCACCTACGCGCGAGCCGACGACGAGATCAGCGGTGCCGTCGCGCACGGGAGCAAGCATCAGGGGGAGATCAGCGGGATCATCACTGCCATCACCGTCCATAAAAATAACTATCGCGGCACCCAGGCTCAATGCGGTTTTCAGCCCCTTTAAACAGGCGCGCCCATAGCCGCGCTGCGGTTCGCTGGCTACGATAGCGCCGGCTCCCCTCGCTACAGCGGCGGTATGGTCGGTGCTGCCATTATCGACGACGATAACCCACTGAGCAAAAGCGTGAGGGATCTCCGCGAGCAGATGTCTGAGCGCCTCTTCCTCATTCAGAGCCGGGATAACAATCGCAACCTTCTCGGCAATCATCAGCTTGCAACTCCTCAACCATTATAATTGAAGTCAATAAAGACCAGATTACAACATAGCACGTTGAGCAGGAACACTATTTACCATTGCGAGCAACAAAATGCTCCCGCCCTTGAAAAAATGGCTGCGCAAACAGCCCTATCAGCAGGTGCGGCCCGATAAAGAGGCCGTCCATTGCCACACCTTTGAAAAAATGGCCGCGCAAACAGCCCTATCAGCAGGTGGTGTCTGCCGCTCCGCATCCCCCCCGTGCCTGCCGTTTGCGCGGCATCCCCCCGCCAGGGAGAGGTGTCTGCCGCTCCGCATCCCTCCCGTGCCTGCCGTTTGCGCGGCATCCCCTCGCCAGGGAGAGGCATCTGCCGCTCCGCATCCCCCCGTGCCTGCCGTTTGCGCGGCATCCCCTCGCCAGAGAGAGGTGTCTGCCGCTCCGCATCCCCCCGTGCCTGCCGTTTGCGCGGCATCCCCTCGCCAGAGAGAGGTGTATGGTGTGGGAACATGCGCGGAGCGCATGTTCCCACACCATACACCTCTCCGGCGAGCGCCGCAGGCGCGAGCACGCGAGAGAGGCAGAAATCAGGCGCCTCCTTAGCCTGACAGATAAACAAAGAGTTTACGAAATTCGTTACAAATCAGCCATATATTCCTGGAATCCGTATGATTAATCATATAGAATTGCTATTCTCAAGGATATACGCTAAAATTAGGGATGAGAATTTTATTTCCATCTCTGGACCAGCCATATACTTGACACACAGCAAGGGGCTATCTATACTGATGGCAACCTTATAGTCGTGTTTCCAGGATGCTGCCTACGGCCGGATTTTCGCGCACAGCAATCTAACTTAAGGAGCGGGAATATCTTATGAGCACCGAGCAAGACGCAACCAGCGAAACCTCTACCCCTCCTCTTAATCGGCAAACGCTTTCTCAGTCAGCAGCGCCTGCCGAGAGCGAGATCATCATTCAGGCCATCAAACTCAACAAGTATTTCGGCGATAAGCACGTGCTCAAGGACATCGATTTCGAGGTACGTAAGGGTGAGGTAGTGGCGCTGATCGGTCCAAGCGGCTCCGGCAAAAGCACGCTTATTCGCTGCCTGAACGCGCTGGAAAAGGCGACGAGCGGCGAAATCTTCATTCACGGCCAGAAGCTCAATCCGTATCTCTCAGTCAAGCAGCTCAGCCCCATTCGCCGCGAACTGGGCGTGGTTTTCCAGAACTTTAACCTCTTCCCTCATATGACCGTCCTCCAGAACGTTATCGAGGCGCCTTTGCTGGTACGCAAGATGCCGAAGGATCAGGCCGTGGCGCTCGGCGAGAGGCTGCTTGAGAAGGTCGGCCTCTCAGAGAAGCGCGATGTCTACCCCGGTCGCCTCTCCGGCGGCCAGAAACAGCGCGTGGCGATTGCCCGCGCGCTCGCTATGCAGCCGCGCGCCCTGCTCTTCGACGAGCCAACCTCCGCGCTCGATCCCGAGCTGGTGGGCGAGGTGCTCAAAGTCATGCGCGATCTTGCCTATGAGGGCAGCACGATGGTCGTTGCGACGCATGAAATGCATTTTGCGCGCGATGTCTCGGATCGCGTTGTCTTTATATGCGATGGCATCATTGTAGAGGAGGGCGATCCCGAAGAACTGTTCAGGAAGCCCAGGCATAAACGCACACAGCTCTTCCTGGAGCGCGTGCTCTCCGTCTTACCTTAGACCCGGATGCCAGGGAGAGGCATCAGAAAGGCGCATTAGCTATGATAAGTGGCATCAACAGGCGAACGTTTTTGAAGCGCACGGGCCAGGCAGGCGGACTCATCGCCGCCGGTGGCGCGTTAGAGTCTTTCCTGGCCGCTTGCGGCGGCAATGTTCCGACAACCACAGCCAGTACCACTCCCGGCACTGAGAAGGTCGGGAACAAGGGCCTATTGATCCCTACGCA
This sequence comes from Ktedonobacteraceae bacterium, assembly GCA_035294325.1. Taxonomy (GTDB): domain Bacteria; phylum Chloroflexota; class Ktedonobacteria; order Ktedonobacterales; family Ktedonobacteraceae; genus DATGLE01. The sequence continues at coordinate 19,259 of DATGLE010000150.1, forward strand.
ACTGCAATGGGGCGCGGATTACGTAGATGGTGCCCCCTATGTATTTCAGGATCCAAAAAATCCTAAAAATCTCATCGGCTTCGAGGTCGAGATCGCGGCGGCAATGGCGAAGCTGATGGGCGTCTCACCAAAGATGGTGGAGACCGACTACGGCAAGCTGGAGCAGGCGCTGCTGGCAAACCAGTTTGACTTTGTGATGAACGGTTGGGAGATCACCGAGGACCGTAAGAAGACCGAGTATTTCTCCGATCCCTACTATCGCTACGGCCAGCAGATCGTGGTACGCGCCGACGATCCGCGCTTCGCCAGCTTCGATCAGAACAGCAACGTCCCCCTGTCGACGCTGGAGGGCCTCAAGGTCGGCACCGGCACCGGCTACAAAGCCGCCGACGACCTGGCAACCGACTCCAAAATTATCATCAAGCTCTACGATGGCAACTTGCCGTTTGACGATCTCAAGCAGAAAAAGATTGACGCCATGATGGTAGACCTGCCGATCATCGCCTACTATGTGCTCGGCGCCGGCCCCGGCGGCACAAAAGACCCGGCGCTAAAAGCCATTGGCAAGCCTCTCTTCCCCGATGTCTATGTGATTGGCTTCAATCAGGGCAATCCCAACGCGAAGGTTCTCTTGCCGGAGGTCAACCAGGCTATCGCCATCCTCAAGAAAAATGGCACGCTCAAGGCAATCTACCAGAAATGGAGCCTGTGGAACGACCAGCAGGCTGCCATCGGCATTGTCTAGCCGGGCGCACGAGGCTTGCAAGCCAGCCTCAGTGCTCCCGGTGGTGAGAGTGGGTGACAGGCGTGTGGCTGTGCCACACGCCTGTCACCCACTCTCACCACCGGGAGTGGCGAAGGCGCGATGGATAATGCAACCTTTGAATACACCCTGATATACGGAGCACGGTTCTGATCGTGAGCGGGAAGTCGCGATGGGTGATGCAGCCACCAGACGTTCACGGTTGGACCATCTTTACTAGCAAATTATCATGAGCATTGATGATAGATAGGAGGGCTATTTGTGAACCCATCTGAAAGTCTGTTTTTACAAGCCCTGCCGGCCTTCCTTCTCGGAGCGCGCGATACCATCATTTACTGCGTATCCTCCTTCGCGCTGGCTCTGCTCTTCGGGCTTATCCTCGCCCTGATGAACAGCTCCCGTTTCGTCTGGCTCAAAGCGCCCGCCCGCATTTTTATCGAGGTCATCCGCAGCACGCCTATCCTGGCCCAGATGTTCCTGCTCTATTATGGTGTGGGCGCCGTGCTGGCGAACGTCAACCTGGCCTATCTCGACAATGCCTGGGTGGCAGGCATTGCCACCCTGTCCCTCAACTACGCGGCTTACGAAGCCGAGGTTTATCGCGCCGGCTTCCTCTCAGTTGATCGCGGCCAGACCGAAGCTGCTCTTTCATTGGGACTGACCTCGGAGCAAAATTTCTTCCGTATCGTGCTGCCACAGGCCATCCCTTTAATGATCCCCCCCTTTGTCAACGATTTCATCTATATGCTCAAAGACTCGGCCATCGTCAGCGTCATCTCGGGCACCGAGCTTACCTCCGTGCTCGACTACTGGAGTTCGCGCCACGGCAGTAACCTCTTCCCCCTCTATCTGCTGGCTGTGGGACTCTATCTCATCATGAGCCTGCCCACTTCATACGTTGCACGCTTCTTTGAGCGCAGGCTGCGTGCGGCATTATAGTGAGAGGAGAAGCGCATATGCAGCAAGCGTTACCCAGCACTGAACCAAAGCGGCGAAGCTGGCTTGTCATACTCGATTACCTTTTCTATGTCGCGCTGGCCGCCGCTCTGGCAGGATTTCTCTATTATATCTACACCTTCAGGCAGGAGGCCCTTCTTATCACGCCTTATTTGCTGGCCGGCGCGGCGGCGACGATAGCTATCTCAGCAGTAAGCATGGTGCTGGCGACGATTTTTGGCTTTATTGGCGCGCTTGGCCGGCTCTCACGCTTCACCGTGCTTCGCGCCATCGCCGCCATCTACGTTGAGGTCATACGGGGAACGCCCATCCTCGTCCAATTGTTCGTCTGGTACTTCGGCCTGAGCCTTCTGCTGGCACGCCTGGGCTTCAGCCCCTATGCAGTTGCCTTCCAGTTTATGACCGTGCTGCAAAATAACAGCCTGGTGCCCGATACCTTCAACGGCATCTTCTACGGCATCATCGGGTTGAGCTTTAACTACGGCGCTTATCTCACCGAGGTCTTCCGCACCGGCATTGAATCCGTAGATAAGGGGCAGAGCGAGGCCGCGCTCAGCCTGGGGCTGACTTCCAGCCAGGCTCTGCGCCGCATTATTCTGCCACAGGCCATTCGTATCACTATTCCGCCATTCACTAACTACTTTATTACGCTTGTACAGGATAGCTCGCTGCTCGCTACTCTCTCCGTGCTCGAACTGGAGCAGCAAACCTACGCGCTCGCCTTCCCGCTCATCAATTCCAATACCAAGCTGTTCGTCTTTATCTTCGGCGCGCTCTTCTACCTCGCCATCTGTTACCCCCTCGCGCTGCTTGCTCGCTACCTTGAGGCCAGAATGGCGGTGGCATATTAAAACTGGCTTGCGCAGGGACAGCCGGGGCGATGGGCCTGTGGCGTTATGTAGAGGAGAAAGGAGGACCAGCGCGTGTCGGCGCCCGCTGGTCCTCCTTTCTCCTCTGCGAGCTACCGAAGGTGGCAAGGCCGGCAAAACAGTGGCGTGTGCCCCGGCGATCCGGGGACGGGGACTTGCTTTTCAGGCTGCTTCAGGCTATACTTGGTAGAGAAGCTATTTTTCTACTGGCTTTTTTCACGAATCGCGGGTGCCTTATGAAAGAAACAGACATTCCAGGCAAGCGAAGAGGACGCTACATACCGAAATTCTACGTATTCCGGGGCTTTCACCTGTCCACCTGCTACCCCTGATCACACCTCCCTCTCTACCTCATTGCACCCCGGCTATTAACAGCCGGGCCTGCGACAGATGACCGCAAGGATCATCTCTACTCTGGTGATGGTACTTGCCCTCAACTGCTTTCGTGTGTATACACGTAGTTTCGTCATCGCCAGGCGTCTCCTGTTCCCAAAAGGTTATCCCGAGGGACAGGTCTTTCCATACCTGCTGCATGGCAGAGATGTAATTTACTCTCATCTGCTTGTGCGTAAGTCCGTAACTTCGCACAGATGCCGCTGCCAGCTTTGACCGTCCATGCGGAGCGGGCAGGTATGGACGTGTACGTCCGCATTACCAGAAAGGGGTTTTATGAGTAGCGATGGATTACTCAAAGCGCTTGCTGCTTCCCAACGCTATCTCGCTCTGGTGCATAAGCAGCACCTGAACAGAAGTGAGGCGGAATGGCTCATCGAGACCACCGTCAACAACTTCGCACAGTACTACAACAGTGGTTTTATCGAGTATCGTAAGTCAGTCGCCGAGGCCGGCGATTTTGCCGCCGTCGAGTGGACCGGACGTGGCGCGACCTTCAAGGATGCGCTGGGGCGCGAATACATTGATTGCCTCGGTGGCTTTGGCGTCTTTAACGCGGGCTGGGCGCATCCTACAGTAGTCCAGGCCGTACAGGCGCAACTGGAGAAGAGTCCCCTGCCAACCCAGGAATTGCTCGATCCCCTGCGTGGTATGCTGGCTCATCTGCTCGCCGAGATTACTCCCGGCGATATCCAGTATAGCTTCTTCGTGAGCAGCGGTGCCGAGGCCGTTGAAGGCGCTATGAAGCTCGCCAAGCTCTATACGCGCAAGAGCGGCTTTATCGCTGCCGTGCGCGGCTTCCACGGCAAAACGACGGGGGCGCTCGCGCTTACCGGCAAATCCATCTTTCGCCGTCCCGCCCTGCCGTTGCATGATAACATCTTTCATGTGCCATATGGCGACGCCGATGCCGTTGAGCAGCAGTTGCGTATCGCACGCGAAGTTGGCAACGACATCGCCGCCGTCATCATGGAACCGGTACAGGGCGAGGCCGGGGCGATTGTGCCTCCCGACGATTTCTGGCCCCGCCTGCGCCAGCTCTGTGATGAGTACGAGGTTCTGCTGATCGCTGACGAGGTACAGACCGGCATGGGACGCACCGGCAAGCTGTGGGGCGTCGAGCACTGGAAGGTCGTCCCCGACATCATGACCGCCGCGAAGGCGCTTGGCGGCGGTGTTATGCCCCTCGGCGCATTTATGTCCACGCCCAGGATCTGGAGCGTGCTCAATAACAATCCTTTTATTCATTCCACAACGACGGGCGGCAATCCGCTGGCCTGCGCGGCGGGGATCGCGGCTATCAACGTAACGCTCTCGGAGGACCTCGCCGGCCAGGCGGCCACAAAGGGCGCGTACTTCATCGCGCAACTGCGCGAGATCGCCGCGCGCTATAGCGACATATACACCCGGATCACTGGCAAAGGTCTCCTGATCGGCCAGCATTTCGTCAGCGATGAGATCGGCTACGCCGTCGCTTCTGGCCTCTTCAAGCGTGGAGTGCTCATTTCAGGTGCCATGAACAATTCACGCGTCATTCGCGTCGAGCCGCCGCTGGTCATTACGCGTGAGGAGATTGATACTATCCTCAATCGCCTGGAGGATACGCTTCGCGCGCTGCATGCAACCATCTCGACGCCCTCTCCGCGAGCGATAAGCGCGGACGGTGAGAAACTGGCCGGGACCGGCACGGCGGTAGCCTGAATGGAGGATCATCACCGTGCGTGTGATTGTACTCGGTGGCGCCGGCGCAATGGGACGCGTCGCCGTGCGCGCGCTGACCGAATATGAGGATGTCGAGCAGATCGTCATCGCCGACTATAATGAAGAGCAGGCCAGCGCTGTAGCCTCGGCGCTCAACAGCGCCAGACTCCAGGTCCAGCAGATCGACGTGACCGATGAGCAGCGGCTCGCCGATCTGCTCCAGGGGGCCAGCGTAGTGCTGAACGCCGTGGATTACGCCTTCAATCTGCCCGTGCTGCGCGCCTGTATCCGCGAAAAGGTTCACTACGCCGATCTTGGCGGACTCTTCCATATGACGCGCAAGATGATGGCGCTGCATGCGGAGGCTGAGGCGGCAGGTATCACCGCTATCGCCGGTATGGGCGGCACTCCTGGTATTACCAATCTGCTCGCGCGCCTGGCGGTAGACAGGCTCGACAGCGTGGAAAGCATCAGGGTGCAACTCGGGTGCAGCGATACGACACCCACGACTGCTCCGCTGGTGGCGCCCTACTCCATTCGCACGCTGCTCGACGAATTTACCAGGGAAGCCCAGGTGTTCCAGGATGGCGAATGGTACGCTCAGCCGCCGCTCAGCGGGCAGGAAGAGATCGATTTTCCCGCGCCCGTCGGACGCGCCACGGCGGTCTACTCGCTGCATTCGGAGTGCGCTACCCTTCCCATCTCATTCCGTGAGAAGGGCATTCGCCACGTCTCGTTCAAGATCGCTTTTCCCGGCGACTTCATGACGAAGCTCAAATTTCTGGTCGATCTGGGCTTCGGCAGCGCGGAGCCGATTAACGCGCGCGGCGTTCGCGTCGCTCCGCGCGAGGTGCTGGCAAGCCTGCTCGCCGCGTTTCCCGTCGAAGATGTCGAGCCACAGGACTGCGATGTCCTGCGCGTCATCACAACCGGTCAGGCAGGCGGGCAGGCCGTGGAGATTACCAACCAGGTCGTTGTCCTCCCTTACAGGCGCTGGCATATCAGCGCCGGCGCCATGGACACGGGAACGCCGCTGGCTATCGCGGGCCACCTGCTGGCACGCGGCGAGATTACGCGGCGCGGCGTCATCGGCCCGGAACTGTGCGTGCCCGCCGCGCCGTTCTTCCGCGAGCTTGAGCGCTACGGCATGCACATCCAGAGCGAGAGCCGCGCGTTGTAAAGCGCGCACAGTGCCGTCTCGCTGTGGTAGAATATCTGGAGGAGGCCACCGTTATTCGCAACGATTTTTTAATACAGGTACGAATATCGGAAGAACAGCCGCATATCAGTACGAATATTTCTTTTCAGTTCGCGGAAAGGAGCCATCAGGATGTCAGAGTACAGGCTCTTAATCAATGGAGAACTCGTCAATAGCAGTACGGGCAAAACCGCTGACGACATCAGTCCGGCGACGGGCGCGGTCATTGCCCGGGTTCCAGAAACGACACTGGACGATATGAACCGCGCGGTTGCCTCGGCGCGTGCCGCCTTTGACGATGGCCGCTGGTCCGGCCTGCCACATGGCGCCCGCGCGGCGATCCTGGAGAAGCTCGCATCTCTGGTCGAGGAGCACGCGGGCGAACTGGCGGAACTGGAGTCGCAGGATACCGGCAAGCCGATCAAGCTGGCACGCGACAGCGACATTCCCTTTGCCGCCGATAACCTGCACTTCTTCGCCGGGGCGGCACGCCACCTCGCCGGCAGCGCAGCCAGCGAGTATAGCGGCGCCCATACCAGCATCATTCGCCGCGAGCCGGTTGGCGTCGTTGCCTCGGTTGCCCCCTGGAACTATCCCTTCATGATGGCGGCATGGAAGATCGGACCGGCGCTGGCCGCCGGTAACACCGTCGTCTTCAAGCCATCGCCGGAGACGCCGCTGACCGCGCTCAAACTCGGCGAGCTGGCCCTGGAGGCCGGAATCCCCGCCGGTGTGCTCAATATCATCGCCGATGGACCCGACGTGGCGCCGAGCCTCGTCAGCCACAAAGATGTCAACATGGTCTCGATCACTGGCAGCACCCGCAGTGGGAAATACGTCATGCGCGCGGCCGCCGATACGATCAAGCGCGCGCACCTCGAACTGGGCGGCAAGGCTCCCTTCATCGTCTACGAGGATGCCGATATCGAGGCCAGCGCCAATGGCGCCGTCGTCGGCGGCTACGTCAACTGTGGGCAGGACTGCACGGCAGCGACACGCATCTACGTGCAGGATAGCGTCTACGATGCCTTCATGGGCACGTTTACCAGCCTGGTGAAGCAGATCCGTGTCGGCGACCCTTCCAGCGAGAGCACCGATATGGGGCCGTTGATCTCCGCCAGGCAGCGTGAGCGCGTTGAGGGTTACGTCGAGCGCGCGCTGCGCGCGGGCGCGAACATTATCATAGGTGGCAAGCGCGCCTCGATTCCCGGTTTTGAGCAGGGCTTCTTCTTCGAGCCAACGATAATAGCCGAGGAGCGCAACGATGCCGAGATCGTGCAGAACGAGGTCTTTGGCCCGGTGGTGGTCGTGTCTCGTTTCAAGACCGAGGAAGAGGTCTTACAGAAGGCCAACGGCGTCGTCTATGGCCTGGCCGCTTCGGTCTGGACACGCGATATCTATAAGGCGATGCGCGCCAGCAAGGCGCTCCAGTTCGGCACCGTCTGGGTGAACGATCACCTGCCACTGACCTCCGAGATGCCGCACGGTGGCTATAAAGAGAGCGGCATCGGCAAGGATATGTCGCTCTACTCCTTCGAGGAGTATACGCAGATCAAGCATGTCATGATCGACCTGGGTGGCGAGGTCCGCAAAGGCTGGCACTATACCATCTTCGGTGACGCCGAATAAATTTCCGGCGGGGAGATCGCGTCATTTACCGGTGCGGCCCTCCCCGCCTTCCCTTAATTGCCCTCACATACGGCGTCAACCTCGATCTCGACCAGCCATTCGGGATCGATAAAGCGCGTCACCTGCATCACGGTGCAGGCCGGGCGAATCGCGCCAAAGAACTCGCCATGTACGCTGCCCACGCTCTCCCAGTCCGCTATATTTGTGAGCAGAACGCGCGTGCGAATCACATCGGCAAGGCTCGCGCCCAATCCTTCCAGAGCGTCGCGAACGATCTCCAGGCAGCGCCGTGCCTGGGCCGCCGCGTCCCCCGGCGCTACCGTCCGGCCATCCTTCCCGATTGGCGCCGTGCCCGCCACCGCGATGATATTGCCGGCGCGCACGGCTCGCGATAAACCGATTCTGGGTTCGTATGGTGATCCCGACGAAAAACGCTGACGTGATGTGCTGCTCATCTGCGATTCCTCTCTATCTAAAGATAGCGCTGCCTGAACGATGCTCACGGCATAACTTCAAGCCGCGCATATGCTCAGAGCATTGTTTTGCAATTGCAGGCGATCCAGAAAAAAGTGTATCGTTCATCTTGTAAGTATATTTCTGGAAGGATAAAATTACCATGCGCATTCTTGTAATTGGGGGCACACGCTTCATCGGCCAGGCGGCTGTGCGCGCCCTTGCCGACGCAGGCCATGATATCACCATCTTCCATCGCGGTCAAACCGAACCCGACTTGCCCGCCTCCGTAAAACACATCCACTGCGGCGATGCATCCCCGGCCTTCATTGGCTGGAAAGTGCAGTTTCTGCCGCAATATGTCGACGAGTTCAGACGCCTCGCACCAGATGTCGTGCTGGACGCCAGGAAGCCGGATCGGAGGCAATGTTATATAATTGGAGGAAACAACGCGCTCAAAATCTGGCAGGTCAGTAGTAAGAGAGGTAAGGATGCTATGCACCCGAAACACTATTCAATGGAGCGAGGAGGACCGGGTATATATCGTTACTGTCCCTGAGCTTCCAGGATGCAAAACCCACGGCAAGACCTATAAGAAAGCAGTCAAGCAAGGCGAGGATGCCATTGAAAGCTGGATTATGGCTGCAAAGGATAGGGGACACCCAATCCCTGCACCCAGGATTTTGACCGCAACCTCAATAGATTAAAGATGTTCAAAAAAGATAGTGAGAAAGTAGGGTAGTGATTATGCCAAATCAGGAAGAGAGACTCACCGCTTTGCAGTAATGAAAGGCAGACTTTTATGCCAAAAGAAGAGCGCCTGCAAATCGTGGAATATGACCTGAACCGTTTCAAAACCGAAACTATCAAATCCTCTCCTGAACAGCAGTTATAAACCTCAATCCAAATCTGCTCATAATTCAGGTGCCATTCAGAACAAAAGAACATCACAGGCTGAGCAATAAGATGCTTTCTCACATAGTAGAGGCCAGCCCCCACAGGCCGAACATGCAGCAATGTCATGGCGGAGATAGCAGGGTTGTTCGCACCCGGTATCAGATGTATAATCTGAGATGGTCGTGGAAAGGGTTCTCTTCCTCACACACGCAATGCACGCAATGCATGCAATGCATGCACTGATACACGCAATCAAAGGATGACAGGATATCATGCTACAGACGTTACCGTTGGTGCTGTTCATTATTATGGCGGAGGTATCGATAGGCGCGGTAGCCGTGCTGGTCTTCCTCGACTGGCGCAATGAGGTCAAGCGCGGCTTTCTTATCTCCTATGCCCTTATCTATCTCGTCCTGATCGGGCTGACCTATCTGGTAGAGCAGAATTTCGCTACTCCGGCGTTATTGAGCACCTACACGCAGCTTGATAAAACCTGGACGGCATATCAATCGCTGCCGCTCCTGCTCTTCTTCCTGCTGATGATCCCGTATAATCTGCTGCTCTGGTTTGATCGCAGCGCCGGGGTAGACGGCAGAGCCAGGATTGAGGCTGCCAGGAAAGCGGAGATTGAGGCTGGTAATACGCCATCTGCTCGCCCGGCACGCGGATCTACCCTGCGTACCCTGCGCCTCGCCAGCGGAGCGGCGACGGTCCTGGCCGGTCTGCTGACACTCTTCGTCATGGCGATGATCTATCGGCCCCTGGCCTCCGCGAACCTGGGCGGCGCCTTCACCGTTGTCGGCTTCTTCGCGTCAGCCTTCGCACTGGGCGGCGTACTGACGGCGATGTGGCTCGGTCACTGGTATCTGGTCACACCAGCACTTTCGGAAAAGCCGTTGCAGTTCGCGACAACGCTTGTCCTCGCCGCCATCTTCGTGCAGGTCATCTGCGCGCTCTCGGCCGGTCCGAGCACGGCCTATGCTAACAAGCCCGTCGCCCCCACCTCCGGCTCAACCTCGATATCTGCCGCAGCCCCTTCTACGCCGGTACCAGGTACGCAGGTACAGATCAAGCCTGGCAACACGCCTACCGTCGCGCCACTGGGAGTAGATACCATCGGCTGGCTGCGCATCCTGATCGGCTTTGTGCTGCCTCTGGCGCTCGGCGCGCTCGCATGGAAACTGATCAGAGATCGCTCATTTCAATCCGCGACGGGAATGCTCTACCTGGTTGTCGTCTGTACGCTGGCCGGCGAAATACTGGCGCGCGGACTCTTCCTATCCGGCCTGTAACGGGGAACGAGACAATGCAACCTCTGTAGGGGCGCTGCGAGGGCGGGCAAGCCCGTTGCGCTTTGGCCTTCCTGCCTCTCACTCGCCATACCAGGATGGGCGGGCTTGCTCGCTGGCGCTCGCAGCGCCCCTACAGGGATCCCACAATTCACTCCCAAAACCTGTACCTTACGTTAGTCAGATACCGCGCTATCGGCCGAGCGCAGCGCTTTTTCGCGCTCCTTCAATACGCGGCGCAGGATCTTGCCCGACGCATTCTTGGGAATAGCATCGATGAACTCAATCATATGGATGCGCTTGTAACCGGCAAGCT
>DATGLE010000151.1:0-59612 GCA_035294325.1 Ktedonobacteraceae bacterium
ATTCAAACGCACAATCCCAGCACAGTTGTCAGGCGCAGCAGTTCAGCCCCGGTAGCGAGATCGTGCGTGGCCGCGACCTTCTCCGCCGCCTGGCGCAGCAGCAGCAGAGCCTCCGGCGTGTTGAGATCTTCATCCATCGCAGCCACGAAGCGATTGCGCAGCATCGTATCCTCTCCCGCCGCCGTCCTGCCGACGAGTGAGCGAATGTGCTGCAAGAGTTCGACGAGATCCGTCGCGACCTGTAGATCAGCGGCGAAACACTCCCAGGGGTGGCGATAATGGTGGCTCAGCAGTGTGATGCGTATGGCATCGGGCGTGTACTCTTTCACCAGGTCGCTCACCAGTGTCAGGTTGCCGAGCGACTTGCTCATCTTCTCACCATCCTGGTAGACCATCCCGGTATGCATCCAGTAACGGACAAAGGGCTTCTTGCCCGTATAGTGCTCGGACTGCGCGATTTCGCAGGTGTGATGGGGGAAAGCCAGATCGGCGCCGCCGCCATGAATATCCAGTTGCGGACCGAGATAGCGCATCGCCATGGCGCTGCACTCGATATGCCAGCCGGGGCGGCCCGGTCCCCACGGGCTGGGCCAGGCCGGTTCGCCCGGCGCCTGAGCCTGCCAGAGCACAAAGTCGAGCGGATCCCTCTTACGCGGATCATCAGGGAAATTGCCACGCTCGTTGGCGATTGCAAGCATCGACTGATAATCGTTCAGGCCAATGGCGCGCGCCATCTCGCCAAATTCAGCATCCTTCCTCACCGCATAGTAGACGCAACCCTCGCTCTCGTAGGCATACCCGCGCGCCAGCAGCGCCTGCACAATCTCAATGATCTGCGGGATCTGGTCGGTTGCGCGCGCGTAAACATCGGGCCGGCGCACATTGAGCGTAGCCATGTCACGTAAATAGCGCTCCGTCTCACGGCGCCCCAGTTCATCCCATGCCATCCCTACTTCGCGCGCCTTGCGCAAAATATCGTCATCGATATCGGTCACGTTCTGTACATACTTCACTTTATGTCCCTGATACTCAAGATAACGGATGAGAGTATCGAAGGAAACATATGTAAAGGCGTGGCCCAGGTGCGTCGTATCATAGGGAGTGACGCCGCACACATAGATGCGCACAGTGTCGTCGAGTGGAGTGAACGTCTCAAGGGATTGGGTGAGGGTATTGAACAATTTCATGGTTTTCTCCTGAATTATCTGGCCTGCTCGGCTCGGATCCGTCGTTGGGAATATAAAAAAGATATCAAGTGCGCAGCGAGAACAGGCGAACGGCATTGTCCGTAGTGATGCGTGCGATCTCCTCCAGCGTCATGCCACGAAGCTGCGCCAGCCTTTCGGCGACGTATCTCACAAAAAGCGGTTCGTTGCGCCTGGCCTTGAGCGGTTTCGGAACCAGGTAGGGGCTATCGGTCTCGACCAGCACGCGATCCAGCGGCACCATGCGCGCCACTTCCGGCAGCGCGTTGCCCTGCTTCGTCAGCGGTCCCGCGAATGAGATCATGAAGCCCTCGCAGCTCAGGCATTCCTCGGCCTGGGCAACATCGCCGGAGAAACAGTGAAAGACGCCGCGCAGCCCCTTTCCGTGCGCGCGCAGCAACTCGATCACCTCATCATGCGCATCACGGACATGAATAATGCAGGGCAGGTTGCATTCGCGGGCAAGCTGGAGATGGGCGCAGAAGACGGAGCGCTGCACCTCACGCGGCGAGAGCATGCGAAAGTAATCGAGTCCGAACTCCCCGATAGCCACAACTTCCGGCTCGCGGGCAAGCTGGCGCAACTGGCCGCCGACCTCATCGCTGTAGCTCATGGCATCGTGCGGATGCACGCCTACGCCGGCGAAAACGACGCCCGGATGCGCTTTTGCCAGCGCTACAGCCTGCTGGCTCGATGGCAGATCGCAGCCGGGATCGACGATGCGGGTAACGCCGCCCGCGACAGCAGCCTGGATCGTGGCCTCGCGATCAGTTTGGAAGCGGGAAGTATCGATGTGGGCATGGCTATCGACGAGCAACACGTATGTCCTTTCCAACGGATGAGCAAAAGAAAGGGAGAGTCAAGTCGGTAAAATGGCTTTTTCCTCTCCCTGGTTACTTCATTCTGTGTAGTATTATCGCACATGTTTTCTCTATGCGACAAGCCTCAAGACATCATTCCCCCGCGCATGTAACCCCTTGCGTATGTTCTGTTGGTTGAGTTATTTGCCGATATGAGTGATAGCGAGTCCATTTCATGCTCCCGGGTTATGAGAGGACCCGCCATACTCTATATTACATCTCCATGTATGGATGTAAGGAGGTAATATCTTATGGTTCCCGCAATGCGGCGCGTTAAATTGCTCACAGTGATGACGGTTGGGGCGCTTCTTCTGGCTGGCCTCGCATTCTCATTCTTCACGTTGAGCATGCCCCGGGCGGCTCATGCGTCTGGACAGAAGATCCATAAGGGCTTCTATGCACAGACCAACCTGGTCTCGGACCTTCCCCACATCGCCAGGGTTCAGGACAAGAACCTGGTCAACTCCTGGGGACTGGTGCACGGTCCCACGACTCCCTGGTGGGTTGCAGACAATGGGACGGGCGTATCTACCCTGTATAACGGCAATGGCACCCCCTTCCCGGCAGGTTCCCCGCTCGTAGTTACTATCCCACCCCCGGCTGGCAGCCCTGCGGGCACAACCGCGGCGCCAACCGGCATCGTCTTCAACGGCACAAATGACTTTGTTGTCAGGGCAAATGGCAAGTCTGGCCCGAGCCTCTTCCTGTTTGCAACCGAAGACGGCACGATCTCTGGATGGAATATCAATGTGAACCCGACTCGCGCGATCCGGGTAGTAGATCGCTCGAAGGTGGGTTCGGGAGCGGTGTACAAGGGGCTGGCAATTGGCAGCAGTCAGGGCCGCGATTTCATCTATGCCACCAACTTTCGCTTCGGCACCGTCGAGATGTTCGATGCGAATTTTCACCTTGTGCGATCCTTCACCGATAACAAACTGGCACATGACTGTCCACTGGCAGGCCAGTGCTTCGCGCCATTCGGCATCCGCAACATCGGGGGCAACCTCTTCGTTACTTTTGCCTTGCAGGATGATAAGAAGCACGACGATGTAGCAGGCCCCGGCCATGGCTTCGTCGACATCTTCAGCACCGGAGGCAAGTTGTTGAGTCGTTTCGCTGCACATGGCGCGCTCAACTCTCCCTGGGGCCTGACCATGGCGCCTGGCAATTTCGGTCCATTCAGCAACGACTTGCTGGTGGGCGATTTCGGCGATGGGCGCATCAACGTCTTCAATCCTGATAACGGCGCCTTCCTCGGCCAGCTCCGCAACAAAGCTGGCAAGCCGATCACCATTAACGGGCTGTGGGGCCTTGACTTTGGCAACGGCAATCTGGCCGGCGAGACCGATGAACTCTTCTTCGCCGCAGGTCTCAACGATGAGGCGGATGGACTCTTTGGCAAGATCCAGTTTGAGAATTAAGCGAAGACGTTCACGCCGCTCCGCCGCACAAGCGATAGAGTTTGTATTGTGGAAAAAGCGCTTCGCGCTTTTTCCACAATACAAACTCTATAAGGCGAACGCTTACGGCGCTCGCCAGCGATTATGCCGGAAATCGGCCACGCTCTTACCCACCGCCAACCAGGATAAAGCCTTCCATCGGAACTGGATACTCCGACGCATCCTGCTGCGCCTGCGCGCGGTGCCAGGAGGAATTGATCGTGGCATGGGCCGCGCAATAATAATAGTACAGCCCGGCGGTGTGCAGTCTGACGACGCTGGTTCCTCCGTAGGGCGAAGCAGCCTGAACGCCCTTGACCTCCACGCTGCCAAACGGGCCGTTATTGATAGGCGCCGACCAGCCCGGGACTAGCGAGACAAAATGCGTGTCGGTATCGCGATTGCGCCAGGAAATGGTCCCGTTGCGCGCGATGGCGATGAAATCTGTGCTAAACTCATCTTTGCCGTCAGGGATGATATTGCTCGCTGTCGCAGGCAAATCCTTGATCGCCCCTTGCACCCAGATCACGCCTTCCATCGCCAGTGGGAAGTTCGGCACGCCCTTGTGCGCAGCTACACGATGATCTGTTGTATCCCAACGCGCCTGACTACTATCGAAGTAGTCATAGATACCGGGCGTTTTGAAGGTAAACATGGCCTTCTGCCCCGGCGCAACCATCAACGAGAATGGCTCGGGATTGAGGAAAGAACTGTGATCCCAGGTTGTCATGATATTATGCGTAGCCTTATCCTGGTTCTGCCATATGACCGTTGCGCCGGGCTGGATCGCCACGATAAACGGATCAAAGAGATCCTGCCCGCGCGGAATGGTCACTATGGAATGGGGTTGAGCAGGCCGGGAAGGCTCGCCTGTGTCTGTTGTGCCGGGAACTGGCAGGCTGCTACAGGCTGCCAGCAGCACAGCAAGCAGCAGCATGATGGTGAGCGCGAGACTTTGTGGCCTGAAAGGGCACGACATGCTATTCTCCTTATTTTCATGTTAAAGATCAACACGATCTTCTTTTCTCTACTGTCATTCTCCACCCTGGAGCAAATTGACAAACACGAGGCAAGTTCTTTATCCAGGGGTGACTGATTTCCAGCACCATCGTTGCTCACGCGGCGCGAGAAGAGTATCAGGCACCCTCTTACCAGGAGAAAAGCTATGTCGATTGCTGCTGACTCCCTTCAATCTCCTCCAGAGCCTCGTAGAGCCAGCGGATGTAGGTCTGCTCAAATTCGATGGCGAAACGGGCAGCCAGGCGAAAATAGGGATCTCCTTCTTCCCCAACTGCATAAGGATTCGGGCGCCTATCCTTTGGCGGCAGCGGTCCGCGCGCCGGAGGATAGAGCGCATTCTGACGATAGGCCAGCAGGCGTATCTCATGCTCGGCTATGCTCGCGCGCAGGTGCCGCGCGAGGTCATCGGGCGCGGCAAAGGTGCCAAAGAGCACCTTGAGGAGCAGTTCGTCGCGCAATTGAAAGACTTCCGGCGGTTGGGCCTGCCATTGATGCAGCGCCGCGTAACCCTTCTCGGTGATAGAGTAGATTTTACGATCAGGGCGCGATTCCTGCTCCTCACGCTCCATCTCTACCCAGCCGAGCGCCTTCATACGTCGCAGTTCTTTATAAATCTGGCTCTGCGCCGCTCCCCACATCGTGGAGAGCATATGGTCGAAGAGACGCTTGAGATCGTAGCCGGATAATGGCCCCCAGAACGCCAGCAATCCAAGAATTGCATAGGTAATTGGATAAGCCTCCTGTCGCTCCATAGCTGCACCTCGTCATATTCCACGGCCCTCTAAGGTGCCTTCGCCCCCTCTCGTCAGCCACTCGTGCGGCGGAGCCGCACCAGACGTGGATGATAGTGTGTGGGAAAATGCGCTTCGCGCATTTTCCCACACACTATCATCCACAAAGCGAGCGCCGCAGGCGTGAGCAGACGACGTTGCCGGAGATTAGACATACCCCGGGAACCGCTCATTCATAATTATTATATGACATTTCGTCATAATTACTCTTGTCATATCCAGCCATCTCTGGGTATAATCTACATAGCTATATGACTTGATGTCATATGACAAAAAGATAGGCAGGTTTATTCCATAAAGGAGATCACAATGAAATTCGCTAAGATTGTGTTTCTGATTGCGGGAATCTATGGGATTGTGGTGACTGCGCCGCTCTTCCTGATGGAAGGGCTTGTCGATACTATGACGCCGCCGGCAATCACTCACCCGGAGTATTACTATGGCTTCGCATGTGTGACGCTGGTATGGCAGTTGCTCTTCCTCATGCTGTCGCGCGATCCGGCGCGCTACCGGCCAATCATGCTGATGGCAGTCTTAGAAAAGGTATCCGGCATAGCCTTCATCCTGCTCGTGCTGCTGCATCGCTCGCCGCCATCAATGCTGATCGGGGTAGTTGATGTGGTACTGGGCACACTCTTCCTGATTGCCTATATCAGAACGGCTCCAGCCAGGATTCAACAGGCGGCTATGTCATCCTGAGCGGGAGTGAAGGATCCCGCCCGACGCAGGAAGGGCGAGTTACTCAGCCGGAGCGGGAGATCGCCAGGCCGCTGGCACGCGCCCGCCTTGTAGCAGGCGGATCCTTCCACTTCGTGCCTCAGGGCTGCGGCTCACTGCGCTCAGGATGACAGGGGTAAGTCTCTTACGCGTGGTCAGGGACGAGACCAGAGCGCGGCAACCGAGTCCACAAGTTCACGGCCCTGTGCGCGGCCAGCCAGGGCCGAGGGCCGCCGGGTCGCCGGGTCCAGAGGGTTCAGTCCGATAGCTGCTGCGGATGCAGCATCGGGCGCGATTACCAGCACCCGGCCGCCCTCTCGTTCCAGAGCCTCTACTTCCGCAGTAAGGCCCATCCCCATATAATCCGCGTTTGCCCCCAGGGGGTTCAGGATCAAAACGCGATTATAGCCCCTTGCCAGATCCGCGTTTGTCGCCGAGCGCACCCCGCCATCCATATAGCGTCGCCCCGCGATGGTCACGGGCGGCCAGACACCGGGAACGGCGCAACTGGCCGCAACGGCATCCACCAGAGAGACCCCGGACTCTCGATCCATGATGTATTCCTCGCCGGTTGCCGTATCTACAGCCACAATCAGAAGACGCTGCTGCGGCCACATACGAGAGGGAAGCCGGGACTCGATGATGGCATGCCGGTCCGCTTCCGGCACTGTCGGCGCTGCCAGAGCGTAAGCGCCAACGCGCGCCCGCATTGCTTTGACATCTGAACCGACTTCGGCTGCTGCCTGACTGAAGGCATTCATCAACTGTGCAGGATCGAACTCCACCTTGCGTTCCTTCGACTGCTCAACCGGGGTCAGTTGAGAGGCGAAAAGGCTCTCAAGGTCGGTCCCGCTGGTGATCTGAGCGCCAACCACAGAGCCAGCCGAGGTTCCAATGATGACATCCGCATCCCGCACATCCAGGCCCTTATCGTGCAGGCCCGTAAGGATGCCCAGCTCCCAGGCGACTCCGGCCACGCCTCCTCCTCCGAAGACCAGCGCTCGTGTTCCTATCCCATTCGTATTCATCGCAATCCTCCATAAAACAGCAAGTATCAATCACAAGGGGATGGTATCGTTGGATAATTTCGCAACGTACCACTTCTCATTCTACCATCATCCTGACTCGGAGTATGTCTGATTCCTGGCGCCCTTGCTTGCTCGCGCCTGCGGCGCTCGCCTTATTTACTGTGCCGGGTGAGAACATGCGCCGGGCGCATGTTCTCACCCGGCACAGTAAATCCCGGGTGCGGCGGAGCCGCGCGACCAGCCGGCCTGCAAGGGTGTGGGCACCGGGAATCAGAGTTATTCTTACATTTAAGAGGAAAGAGACGAGGCTTGACCTTGCCCCAGGGGCAAAGTTTTATGGTATTGGTAGTAGCAAGGAGATGAGTTTATGAAGCAGAGAACGCAACTGCACATCGGCGAGGTCGCACAACTGCTCGGCGTAACGCCGAAGACAATCCGCCACTATCAGAGGATCGGCCTGCTCAATGAACCTGAACGCACCCGGGCCGGCTATCGCCTCTACAACGCGCAGGACATACTGCACCTGCACCGCATCAAGCGTTTACAATCACTGGGCCTCTCGCTCAAGCAGATCAAGGCACTGCTGGGTCAGTCCAGCGACAAACGCTCACTGCGGGAGGTGCTGCAAGCCCTCGATGAAGAGCTGAGCACGCGCATTCGGGCACTGGAGGAGCAGCGCAACAAGATCAGGGCCTTGCTTGCCGAGGGAGAGATCGAGGATATCAATCAGTTGCCAATCGCCTCGCCCACAATGGATTTCATCAAAGAGCATCTGGGAGATTATCTGGCGCAGATGAGCGCTGAACTCAGGGGCGTCGAGGTGAGCGCTTTTGCCGTCTTCGAGGGCCTGCACTGGTCAGAAGAAGTTCAGGAGCAGTTGAAACACATAGTGCAGCGCTTCACTTTGCATGTGGCCGAGCACCCGGCGGAATATCGCGCGCTGCTGGCTCTGGGCGAGCGCTTTGTTGCGCTGGCCTCGGTCCCGGAAGATGACCCGGAGGTAGAGCAGCTCGCGCAGGATTTTATCGGGTACTTTGATGCCTACCCATTTCTCAAAGACCTGATGCAGCAGATACCGCAGATCGATAATCCTTTCACGCAGATTGCTTCACATATGATGATGCCTATCTATAGCCCTGCCCAGCTGCGCGTCTTTCAGAACCTCGCGCGGGCGATGGGAACCGAGTTCGCTCTCCCTTCCTCGCTTCACGAAAGGCAGTAAACCCATGCAGCAGCCCGTAAGAACGTTTTCATATACTGCCCGGCGCGGTCCCTATCTTGCCGTAGCCGGCACGCTCGGCTTTCTGCTGCTCGCTGAGGGTAGTATCATCGCGCTTATCATCCTCATCTTTGCCCACACGCTTCTACTCAAGCTGATCCTGTTAAGCGCACTGGCGGCTTTCTACCTCTTTTTCATTTCCGGCCTGCTGCTCGCCCCCTTATGGACGCGGCACCGTCTGAGCACAACCCATCTTCACCTGCATTATGGCCTCGCGCTCAATGTAGCCATTCCACGGTCCGCGCTCGCTTCCGCACAGGCCGTACATGAGCGACTGACCGCGTTTCAACCTCTGAGCGCGGGGTATGAGGCCAAACGGCGTCGCATCGTCGCCTCATTCTCCGAACAGGGACAGGTGCTGCTCTGCCTCGCTCACCCCATGTCCATCAAAGTTGGACGCGCCAGGGGCCAGGTCGAGAAGATTTTGATTAACGTCAACACGCGCGACGAATTTCTGAAAGCCCTTGCGCTACCCGGCTACTCATCCGCCTCGTCTTCTATTACCGCTACATCTGTACGACAGGATGAGTGTATTTCCGAATCGATGCACAGCTCGTGGATATCATCTACTGAGCGGGCAAAGCAGAAAGCCACTTCAACAACCGCGATTCGCGCCGAGGGGCTGACGCGTAGATTCGACAACTGCACCGTCGTCGATAACCTGGATATGAGCATCCGGGCGGGCGAGATTTACGGTTTTCTTGGCTCGAATGGCGCCGGCAAAACAACCGCCATTAAAATGCTTGTCGGGCTGCTCCAACCGGACGCGGGCCACGCCTGGATCGCGGGATACGATGTCTGGAACGAAGCGAGCGCCGCCAAAACTGCCCTCGGCTATGTCGCTGACCGCGCCATGCTCTATGAGCGTTTGACCGGGCGCGAGTTCCTGGCCTTCCTGGGGCAGATGCGCGGCCTGCCACAAGCGGAGACGGAGATGCGCAGCGCTCACCTGCTGGACCTGCTGGAGTTGACGGAACACGCCGAACGCCTGTGCGGAGCCTACTCCTTCGGCATGAAGCGCAAGCTCGCGCTGGCGGGCGCCCTGCTGCATCAACCGCAGGTTTTGATCCTGGACGAACCGCTCAACGGGCTGGATCCGCGCAGTGCGCGCCGCATCAAAGCTCTCTTCAACGCACTCGCCGCCACCGGTACAACCATTCTCCTCTCGACGCACGACCTGGCAACCGCCGAAGAGATCTGCCATCGCATCGGCATCATTCACCGGGGACGCCTGCTGGCAGAGGGCAGTTCCGCAGAGTTGCGCCGTATAGCCAACGTGCCAGACCTCGAAGCCATCTTTCTCAATCTGACTTCAGAGGATGCGCCTCTTGCCCAGGAGCCGACACTATGAATACCATACTGACCATCTGGCGCGCGGATCTCAAATCCCTGCGCAATGCCGCCCGTCGTGATACACGCATGCAGGTCGCCCTGGCTTTCACGTTCGCCTTCAACCTGGCATTTAGCGCATGGTCTATCACGCAACTGGCAGTACATATACAGCAATGGCAGGCAGCGGGTCCGGGAGCAGTCAATGCAGGGCTGTGGTCGCTATGCCTGCTCACATGGAGCGGCCTGAGTTTCTTTACCATCATCGGCGTGCAGCGCGCGTTGAGCGACAACAAGTCGATGCTGCTTTTCACACTCCCTATCGAGCCGGCGACGCGCTTTCGCGCCCTCTTCGGCTCGTTCTTCATCGAGAATCTATGGCCCTGGCTGCTGCTCCAGGCGATGATCCCGGGCTACACGCTGCCATTCAGGCTCGGCTGGCGAGCGCTGGCATGGCTATTCGCACTCGAATCCGGCATCATCATCACCGTCTTTTGCACGCTGATTGCTACGCTGCTGGTCATACGCTATCTCCTGCCACATGGCCGGATCAAAGTGCGCATCGCTACCGCGCTCGCACTCGCGCTGATCCTGGCCCTGATAGCTCTCTTTGCCGCGAAAATAGCGCCGGGCGTTGTGGCGTCCTGGCCGCGGCCCGAAATCATCGGCCTGCTCTTCACGCTGCTGCTGATCGTCGTACTGGGACCAGGCGCTGCACCATGCGGACGGCTCTATGCCGGGGTATTCTACACGCTCCAGAGCCGGGACCGCGCGCGCAGGGCGTTCACGCTGCCGGGCGCGCGAGCGCTCAGCCGCATCTTCGAGCGGCGCCGGGATCTGGTCGGTGCGCTCTTCGCCAGAGCGGCCTTCAATCAGAGCCGCAACCTCCTGACGTGGCTGCGCCTGGCGCTGATCCTGGTGGCGCTTATGTTCTTCTCGCCGCTGCGCTCAGCCCTGGCCCATTACGGTTTCCCGGATACCCTGCTGGCCGCCGGGTACGCGGCCGGGCTGGCGATCTTGCAGATCATCGAGACCGGGCCATGCGCCATCAGCGGCGAGGGGACCAGGCTCGTGCTCTACCTGACCGCGCCGTTTGACCTGCTGTCTATTCTGCGCGCTAAACTTGCGCTGTTTTTGCTGCCCGTGCTGGCCGAAGGATCGGCAGTTGCGCTCTTCCTATCCTGGCGACTCGGGCTGACGCTGAGCCATGTATGCTTCGTCATCGTGGCTGCCGCGCTGATCGTGATCGGCTGCACGACTTTGCCTGTGCTGGGAAGCGTATGGGACCTGGACCTCAATCTCGTCGTCGAGGGAGCAACGGAGGCAATTTTGCAGGAGGAGGCGCCCGTCTCCCCGCGCCGCATGGCGCTATTCAACCTGTGCCTGCTGCTCTTTGGCGCGATGTTCCTGCTGCTCTGGAAGCTTCCCGCCGTGGCTGCCCTGGCTGGCCTGATCGCGCTCGACCTCGCCCTTATCATCGGCATGCAGTCGTTGAGCTGTAAGCATCTGCAAAAGTTGCTGAAAGGCGATTAAAGGGCAAGGATGAGTTTTAGCAATCAAGATTGGTGATCTCTCATAGTGCATAGCCGCGCGATTGATCGCGCCTGGGAGCGCTCTACAAGCAGAACGAGGCGTGATAATGAATGTCAACGAACAAGCTTGGGAATGAATCCCACATTATCGGGTAGGTGTGCATGGGCCGCCCTTATGGTGGCCCACGAAAACGTTCCATTGCCGATCTTGATGGGTAACGTTCATTATCGCGCATCGAGGTGCGAAAGGCATTGCCAATCTTGATCGTTAACAATTATCATCGCGCGGCTACCTACGCACCGGGGGACAATCCCGATCCTGGTTGTTACATTTCATCACCTCGCCACTATGCGCGGTAGAGCGCGCGGAAGCGCCTCCAGGATGGTTCACCCTCTGGCTCTATATCCTCAAAGGAAACGAGCTGCAAGCCGCAGCGCTCGAATAGCGCCAGATCTTCCTTCGCCAGCGGGGGAGGCATACCCTCCTCCGACTCGTCCTGATGGCGTCCCCGGCAGATGACCAGCAATTCGCCGCCGGGGGCGAGGAAGCGCGTCAGACGCTCCACCGCCTGCGCGCGCATCTCGGCAGGCATGGTTTGCAGCGTGTAGATCTCCAGGATGAGGTCAAACGCGCCGCGCCAGTCCTCCGGCGGGTTTAGCAGGTCGGCGACCATATACTGCACGGGCGAGTCAGGGAAGCGCCGCCGGCACCACTCGATGGCCGCCGGCGCAATATCGAAGGCCGTCACGACGAAGCCCCGGCGCGCCAGTTCCTCGGCGTCGTCGCCCAGGCCGCAGCCAACCTGGAGCGCCCGCCTGCCATTGCCTGCGAGGTCGTGCTGTTCAGCCCACGATACAAACAACGGATTGGGCTGCTGGCGCGCCCAGGGAATCACTTGCATATCGTCCTGAGCGCGAACATACAACTCTTGAAACATGCTCGCGGTATCGCCTCGCTGCAAGTGCTCGGCGATAAATTGCATCATCTTACGGTGTGCTTCGTCCATCTGCTCAGTGTCCATAGTCGCTCCCCCGGAACATCTCGCTGATGCTCTCGCGTTTGTGGATGCGCTTGATCGCCTCGGCGAAAAGCGATGCCACAGAGATAACCTCGATCTTATCGGAGAACTGCACCGGCTGATTCTCGACCGTATCGGTGATGAAGAGCCGTTTGAGCGGGCTTCTATCGATCAGTTCAACGCTGCCCGCTGCCAGCACACCATGCGTCACCGCCGCGTAGACCTCGCTGGCGCCATGCTCCATCAGCGCGACGGATGCGGCGGCCAGCGTACCCCCGGAAATCGTGAAGTCATCCACCAGCACGGCTGTTTTACCACGCACATCGCCGATAATCTCAAGCACCCTGGCTTTCTCGTCGTGCCCGATCCGCTCTTTATCCACGATAGCCATAGGCGCATGCAGGTAGGAGGCATAGCGCCGGGCCGCCTTCGCGAAGCCCACATCGGGCGAGACAATGATGACATCATGGAGACGGAGCGATTGAATGCGCGCACAGATGAGGGGCAGAGCATAGAGGTTGTCGACTGGACGATGAAAGAATCCCTGGATCTGCGGCGCGTGCAGATCCATTGTCACCACGCGGTCCGCTCCGGCTACCTCGATGGCATCGGCGCAGACGCGAGCGCGAATCGAGACGCGCGGCTCATCCTTCTTGTCGCCCTTCGCATAGCTGAAGTACGGGATGACAACCGTCACCGTCTCTGCTCCGGCGCGCTTAAATGCGTCGATCCAGAATAGCAGTTCCATGAAGTGATCGTTGGAAGGAAACACAGTCGACTGCACTATGTTCACACGGCGACCACGCACGTTCTCCAGAATGCGCACGAAGGTATTGCCGTCCGAGAAGTGAAGCGTCTCGTTCTTGCCCTGTGGAATGTGCAGGTACTCACAGATGCGCGCTGTGAGCCGTGGACTTCCACTGCCGGCGAATACCATAATCGGATCATCGTCCATTGTCGGGCTTACTCCTCATAGCGCCCGCCGAGATAGCGAGCCAGGAACTTTTCCGCTGCGGCGTAGAATTTGAGCCGGTTCTCCGGTTTGGCGAAGCCGTGGCCTTCATCGGGGAAGAGCATGTACTCGTAGCTGATGCCCTTGCTCTTCATAGCCTCGACGATCTGTTCGGATTCGGCCTGCTTCACACGCGGATCGTTGGCACCCTGCGCGATCAGCATCGGGATCTTGATCTGGTCAACTCTGAACAGCGGCGAGCGCGACTTCAAGAACTCTTCCTCCGTATCTGGATTGCCGACGCGCTTATGGAAAGTCGCCAGGAAGGTTGACCAGTAGGGAGGTATGGTCTTGATGAGCGTGATCAGATTGGAGGGGCCGACGATATCGACAGCGCAGCAGAAGAGGTCGGGCGTGAAGGTCGCGCCGACCAGGGCTGCGTAGCCACCATAGGAGCCACCGTAGATGGCGATACGTTTTGGATCGGCGATGCCCTGCTGGATGGCCCAGTTGACGCCATCGACGAGATCGTTATGCATATTGCGACCCCATTCTTTATTGCCGGCGTTCAGAAAGTCCTTGCCATAGCCGGTTGAGCCGCGAAAATTCACCTGGAGGCAGGCGTAGCCACGATTGGCGAACCACTGCGCCTCGGGATTATAGCCCCAGGCGTCGCGATGCCACGGCCCACCATGCACATCGAGCACCATCGGCAGATTCTCGCGCCCGGCGCCGGGCGGCAGCGTAAGGTAGCCGTGAATCGTCAGGCCGTCGCGCGAGGTGAAAGTGATGGGTTCCATGTGCGCCAGCGTATACTTGCTCAGTTCCGGCTGGTTATCGAAGAGGAAGGTCGCGCTCTGGTTCTTTCTATCGTAGGCGTAGAACGGCACCGGGCCATTGTCTACGGTGAAGGCGACGATCCAGGTGGTATCAGCATCATCGCGGCTGGTGATGAAGAAATCGCCCTGGTGAATATCGCGAATGCGGTCAAAGTCCGCGCGGATCGACTCGTCAAGCACTACCCACTCGACGCGATCCTTGTTGAAGGCGACGGCCTGTACGTCATAGCTATCGGGGTTGATTACGACAGAGCCGACATCGTAATGGGGATCGGCGGCGAGAACGTCGAGTGCGCCTGTGGCGATATTCAGCCTGACGAGGCGGCTGGCGTTGGCCTCGCGCGAGTCTTCGAGATACAGCGATTCTCCATCGCGCGTGAAGCCGACGGGGCCGCTGGTCAGCGCGTCGTCGGCATTCCAGGTGATAAGCTTGCGCCACCCGGCCTGTTCGTTGTCGCGGATCAGCAGCTCGGTGCCGCCATCGGGCAGTGCCGTCACCGCGCCGCGCACCTTGAATTGCGTATCTATCACCCACTGCATGATATTGCCGGGATTTTTGGCGACGAGCGTGAGTTCGCCGGTGGTCAGGTCGAGGTGGTAGACATCATGCACCTGCGGATTCTCTTTGTTCATAGCGATCAGCAGTTCGTTGGGGAAGTGTTTGTCGCGGTCGATTACCTGTACCTGCACGTTTTCAAAGGGCGTCAGGTCGCGCGTCTCCTTGCTCTCCAGATCGGTTGCGTAGAGCCGCCAGTTCTCGTTGCCGCCAACATCCTGAATGTACATAATATGCTGGTTGTCAGCGGCCCAGAAATAGAAGCGCACTCCTCTATCGGTATCTTTCGTAACCGGCTGATAATCGTCCTGGCCGACGGTTCCTACCCAGACATTGAGCACACCATTGACGGGGGCCAGGTAGGCCATTCTTGTTCCATCCGGTGAGATCTGAGGATTGGTCTTCTCCGGGTTGCCAAACAATATTTTTCTTGGAATTAACGCGACTTGCGATGATACGGTCATTTTATGCCTGTTCGCCTTTCTTGTGGCCTGCGCCATCTATTGCATAATCTCAGGCGGGGGCAAGCCCCGCCTCTACATGTCTATCCCTCAGGTGCATGAATTAATGTAGAGGCGGGGCTTGCCTCCGCGTCTTATTTTACGACCTGGCTGGAGCGGACTGCAATAGCATCTCGCGATAGACCTCGTAGGTCTGGCGCGCGATCTGGCCCTGGGTGTAGTGCTCCAGCACACGCTGGCGGCCTCGTCGCGCAAGTTCGGCGTAGAGTGCAGGATCGTCGAGCAACCTGCGTATGCACTCGCTGAGCGCACGGGCATCACCCTCTTTGAAGACCAGGCCCGCATCGCCGATCACGTAGGGGATCTCGCCTGCATCGGAGCCAATCACCGGCGTCTCGCAGGACATGGCCTCGGCCAGCGTGCGCCCGAATTGCTCCTTCCAGTTGGGCCTGGTAAGCGATGGCAGGACATGCACGTCCCACTGCTCCATCTCGCGGGGCACCTCGTAGGTCGGCATGCCCGGCTTGAAAAGCACGCGATCCGCGACGCCCAGGCGCGCCGCCTGCTCCTCCAGCGCGCTCCTCACCGGCCCGTTGCCGACGAAGACGGCACGGCAATACGGCGGCAGGTAGCTAAGAGCCTCGACAATGAGCGCAAGGCCCTTCTCTTCTTTCAGCCGCCCGATGAAACCGATGGTGAAGGGATCGCCCGGCCTGCGCGGCTGACGCGGCGCGCTGCGCTGGTAGATGTCGGTATCGAAGCCAAATTGCGGGATGACTCGAACTGGCCCCTTATAACCCTTGCGCCTGAGTACCTCGCCGGCCTCGCGGTTGCCGGCAATAGCCATCGCCGCATGGCGGTAGTTGTAGAGTTCAAACTGGCGAAAGGGCGGCGGGTACTCGCGATAGAGGTTCTGCCAGGTAAAGAAGAGCGCTCGCGCCTGATGCTGGTGAGCGAGGCGCATGGCCTGGAAGGTTGCAAGATTGTACGGCTCCTCGTCGATATGCACGATCTCTGGCCGCACCTGGCGCATGATCTGACCCAATTGTGGATAGTAATGCAGGTGAAAGTTGCCGTTCAGCTTCATTGGCGTAACGATCATCTGATAGCCGCTGGTATAGAGACGTTCGAGCACCTGCTTGCTGCCATCGTCGCTCTGCCAGTAGGGGGGCGTCGCCAGCGTCAATTCAACGCCCGGACACTTCGCCAGCTCCTCTAATTTACGCTGCGAGGTCCCGGCAACGAGGGCTTTGGAGATCATCAATACACGCATAGTCGTTCTTCTTGATTATTATTTCTTCCTGCGCGCGCTCGCTGCACGCTCAAGAGTTTCTTCATACACGGCAATGGTCTCGGCAGCGGTCTTGTGCCAGTTGAATTGCGCGGCCCGTTCCAGCGAGCGAGCGCGCAAATCGGCCCGCAGCGCAGCATCGGTCAGCACACGCTTCATGGCAGCAACCAGTTCCGAGAGGTTTTCGGGATCAACGGTGATCGCTGCATCGCCCACCACTTCGGGCAGCGAGGTGCGGTTCGAGCAGACAACCGGCGCGCCGCAGCTCATAGCCTCCAGAGGGGGCAGCCCGAAGCCCTCGTAGAGCGAAGGGAAGACGAAGAGGCTGGCGCCGCTGTAAACCGTGGGCTTATCTTCCTCCTCAATGAAGCGGTAGATGATCTGCCCGCTCATGCCCAGATCGGCGGCAACGGGGCGCGGATCGGGAAAGAGCGGCCCCTTCTGCCTGTCAGGATTACCGGCGATGAGCAATTGCAGACCGGGATCGCCAACCTGCTTGTAGAGATGAGAGAAGGCGCGCACCAACTGCGGCACGTTCTTGCGCTGGTCCAGGCCGCCAAGATAGAAAATGTAGCGCTCGCCCACACCGTACCGCTTGCGCACCGCCGCCAGCTTCTCCTCGTCCGTCACCGGCTGGAACTCCGGGCCAGCCGCCTCATAGATGACCCGCATGCGTTCGGGTGGGAGGTTCAACATGCTGATAATATCCTGTCTGGCGTGCTGCGAAACGGTAATAACCATCGTCGCATTGTGCGCGGCGCGCGAAACCAGGCTCATATAGGCTCTGACTCTGGCATCGGGCCTGTATGCCGGCAGTCGCATCGGGATCACATCATGGATCGTGACGACGGTTGGCGTGCGCTGGAGCAGCGGCGGCGCGAAATAGGGTACATGGAAAATGTCCACACCCGCCTTATGCGCCGCCGCTGGCCCCGTCAATTGCTCCCAGAACAACTTCTGAATATTCTCGCTCTTCGTCGCCAGGCCGGGGACAGGCTGAACCTGATAAGGAAACGAGGTGAGCGATGCATTGCCGTTCTTTACCGGCTCCGGCCCCAGTAAGACATACTCGTTCTCTTTATCGATCTCGTTAAGCGCGGCCAGCAGGTGAATCATGTACTGGCCGGTCCCTGTATTGGGATATTGAAAAAAGAGTGCATTGATACCTATTTTCATTGCGTATCTCCCTCACCGGCGAAATCTTTTTCCCCATGATAAAGTTTTTCATAAATGCTCAGCATTTTGCGTGCAGACATAGCCCAGGTATATTGCTGTGCGCGCTGATATCCCTTTTGTCGCAAATCCTCGCGTAATTGTTCATTCTCCAGCAGTTCACTAATGGCATGGGCGAGCGCATCGATATCATGCGGATCGACGAGCAGCGCCGCGCCTTCGGCAACCTCCGGCAGTGACGACGTATTGGACGTGATGACGGGAGCGCCACAGGCCATCGCCTCTAAGGGAGGGATGCCAAAGCCTTCAAAAAAGGAAGGGAAGGCAAAGACATCGGCCATGCTGTAGAGCGTGACGAGTTCGAGGTCGCTCACGCGTCCCAGGAAACGTACCTTGCGCTCCAGCTTGAGATCCGCGACGGCATTGCGCGTCTCCTCGTAGAGCCAGCCCTGATCGCCGGCAATAGCAAGCATGGCCGGTCCCTTTTTGCTTTTCTGCGCCTGATAGAAAGCTTTGATGAGGCCGATATGGTTTTTACGCGGCTGCAAGGTGCCGACGGCGAGCACCAGCGGGTGCTTCAAGCCATACTTGTGACGCGTCGCGTTGAGCAGGATGGGATCGGTAATGCGGCGGAAATGCGGGCCAACGCCGTTGGGAATGACGGTGAGCTTTTCGCGCGGTGCCTGAAAGTGCTGCATCACGGTACGGCTGACCTCGTGAGAGACCGTCGCCACGACATCGGCGGCTTCAATTGCCTGCGGCACGACTTTGCGCAGATAAGCGGCAAGCGAGGGGACGGCGTATTCGGGATGCTCCAGAAAGGCGACATCGTGAATGGTTACAACCTTGCGCACGCTCCTGCCGAGGGGCGGCAGCACAAAATCAGGCCCATGATAGATGTCCGCTCCTCCCGAAAATAGGGTGGCAGGAAGAGGAAAACGCCAGCGGTACCAGAGAATATTCAGATAACGATCAGGGATCAACATATTGCGCCCGACAACGTTCCCGGCTGCGGGGAATGGATGCTCCGGGGTCGCGCGCCCACTGGTGAGCAAGACATACTGATTTTCGCTATCCTGAGCCAGCAGAGCGGCGACCAGATTACGTACATACGCTCCGATGCCTGCTCCCTGGCGGATAGCCGCTGTATAGTCAATAGCGATACGCATGCAATTACCTTTGCACTTATCCCGGCGGCCAGCTTAACCTGCGCCCTCCCAGCAGATGAAAGTGCAGATGAAAAACTGACTGCCCGGCGCCTGGACCGATGTTAGCAACGATGCGGCTCCCCTGCTCCAGATGCAGATCGTAGATCAACTTCCTGGCGACGGTAAATATGCCGGCCAGCAGCGGCCCGTCTTCCGGCGTCAGATCGGTAACGGACGCGATATGGCGCCGGGGGATAATCAGCAGATGCTGCGGTGCCTGCGGATTGATGTCCCTGAAAGCAACGACTTCCTGATCCTGGTAGACGATATCGCCCGGTATCTGGCCCGCCGCGATCTTACAAAATAAACAATCCTCCATGCTTCACCTCTTCATATAGAGAGAACGAGTTGCTCAGCAAGAATGCTCGTAGATGGGAACAATGGTCCCATTCAGAGAAGGGACCACTGTTCGTCGACGATTTTTGCTCGTTACCGTGCCCGGCTGAGACTTATTGTTCAGGATCGTTTCCGCTGCCGGGAGCGCCGGCAGCTTCGACGGTCGGTCCGCTGCTCACAGATGCCTCGGCACCGGGAGCGGCCGGTACCCTCTCGCGCTCCTCGCTCGCGTTCTGCGGCGCAGTCGCTTCCGCAGCCGGATCCTCGTGTTGACCGTTGACCTGCGCCGGCGGTTGAGGCTCCAGACCATGCAGCGCGGGATCGTTATACTGTGGAAGATTCATCTCCTGCCGGATTGCCTTGATGGCCTGATAGACCACCGTCGGCTTGAGGGAGAGCGCTTCGGCTATCTGCTTATGCACACCAACCGGCGGCAGGGGAAGATAAGGCTCGTAGGCGGCCTTGATTTTCTCCTTCTCCTCCTCGCTGCCCTTGTAGGTCTGTAGCTCCCACCAGCTAGGAATATTCTGCCGCGCTCGCAGATCCCTGACGATTTTCTTTACGGCTTTTTTAGGAATGTTTAGCTCTTTAGAAATTTGCGTGCGAATGCCATCGAACTCGGCGGGCACGGCAAGCTCCAGGTAGCGCGCCTCAACCTGCGCAACCTGCTCAGGGGTTGGCGTAAATGGCTGTGGCGGCGGCGTCTTCTCCTTCTTAGGTTTGGGAGGGGTAACAACCCTGGGCGGCCTGGCCTTTGGTTTCGGCCTGGGCGCTCCCTGCCCTGCGGGGCGCGGCCCGCCCTGATGAGGCTGCCGGTCCGGGCGGAAATTGCGGCCCGCAGGCGCGCCGCCCTCCATAGGCTGGCGTGGGCGCGGCCCGGCTGTTCCGGGGAGTCCCGCACCGCCCCCCACGCGATAGGGGGCGGTTCCGCGCTGCTCGTACTCACGATAGCCGCCTGGACCGCGATAGCCTCCCTCGCGGTAGCCACCGGGGCCGCGCTGGGCGCCTGGCCCACCGCGATTCTCTCTTGGAGGCGTGGGCAAGGAAGGTACTCTGGGACGCGAAGGCTGCTCCGGTTGAGCCACTTTCACATCGTTGAGCGAATCAAGCCACTGGTTCGTGCCGCCCTGCTCCTGCTTTGGTCTGGGTGGTGATGCGGCAGGGCGTACAGGTACAGGATTTGCCGGGCCGGCGCTTCCTGCTGGTCTATTGACCGCCGGCGGCGCACTCTTTGCCGCCATCTTTTCTTTTCTCGCCTTCTGCATACAATCGGGGCAAGTCACTTCTTTAGCATTTGCCGACTGAAACCACTTGCCGCAGGCGATGCAGCGCATCTTAACTTTACTCATGCGCGAACTCCCCTGTTTAATACAAAAATGACATCATGTCGGGTGTCGGAATGCACCCATTAGTATAGCAGGTTCTTTAGACGATGTATACGGGTGTGCATCATCTTTTTGCTGTTCTCGCTCCTTCTTGTGACAGCGAAGCGTCTATGGCACTTCGCACCTGGGAAGAAAGAGTCAGGATAGCCTCGACTGGTGCCATTCTGACTCTTTTTTACAGGGCATTCCCATTCTTGATGGGCGCCTATCGCAACGGCGTCCGCAGAGACTCGTCAACGAGCCTCGTGCGTCACCGGTCTCAGCATGACAAAGCCCTGTTTTTTAATTGTGAGCTTGACAGGCGGCAAAATCGCTGTTATGATGAGCCGTGCAGTTATGGCTATCCCTCTCGATAGCCCGGGGTGCGGAACTGTGCGGCAGGCCACTCTATCCACCATGCCTCCCACGTATCCGCCCGGAATCCCACATATGGGGAACAAACAAGGAGATCTTAAAAAAGACATGTATGCCGTAATTAAAAGTGGTGGACGACAATACAAAGTTTCCGTGGGCCAGAAGCTCGCAGTGAACAGGTTGCCGGTTGAGAATGGGAAACAGATCGAGATCAAAGATGTGCTGCTCATCTCTGACGCAGACCGCTCGCTAATCGGTACACCACTGCTGGAGAATGCAGCGGTGCTGGCAACTGTGCAGAAGCAGACTCGCGGCAAAAAACTGATCGTCTTCAAGTACAAATCTAAGAAACGCTATCGCCATCGCCGGGGGCATCGCCAGGAGCTAACTCTGCTCTCGATTGACGATATTCTTGCCAATGGCAAGAGCCTGATAACCGGTGAGGCGCCTGCTTCGAAGCAGGCGCCTGCGGAAGAAGAGGAAGCTGCCCCCGCCGAGGCCGTGGAAACCGAACAGGCGCAGGAGGAGAGCGGTGCCGCGACCGAAAAGAGAACACGCCGCCGCCGCACTGCGCAGGCACAGGATAGCGAAAGCAGCACGGAGGAGTAAGGCATGGCACATAAAAAAGGTATGGGCAGCTCACGCAACGGGCGCGATAGCAATCCTAAGATGCTCGGCGTGAAGCATTATGATGGGGAACTGGTAACTGCTGGCAGCATTATTGTGCGCCAGCGCGGCACGAAGATCAAGCCTGGCGATCACGTTGGCCTGGGACGAGACCATACGATCTTCGCTTTGATCGATGGCTACGTCAAGTTCGGCCACTATTCGCGCTCGCAGCACAAGGTAAGCGTCATCACCGAGTTTCCAGGGCGCCCTTCGATTGCGGAGTTGCAGGCGGCGAAAAATGGTTCTGGCGCCGTCCGTTCGTGAGATAACCGCTAAACAAAGATGAGGTTGGTCTGCGACCAACCTCATCTTTGTTTATCCGGGCCATACTTTTAAATTGCATCCAGGCTCGAAAGATGGTATAACCTGAGTGATAGGGCATTGCAAACTGAGCGAGCATAGCATCTGAAGGAATGACATATATGGTGTACTGCCAGTCATGCGGAGCGGTGAACACGAAGGACGACGCGTATTGCTTCGCCTGCCACCAGTCTCTTACGGATGACGCCCCAACCCCTCCCTCCGGCGCGCCAGCAGCTCACCGTGTGATCGCCGATGCCCCTACCAGCATTACAGGTCCGTCAGGCAAACGCTATCGCATACTGGAGCAAGTGGGAACCGGCGGCTTCGGCGCCGTTTACAAGGCCGCCACGTCCGAGCGCGGTCATCGCCCGGTAGCCATTAAAGAAATAAACCTGGAGGGTTTGCAGCCTCAGGAAATCATCGAGGCAACCGATACCTTCAACCGCGAGGTTCAGGTGCTATCGAGCCTGAGACATCCCAACCTGCCGCGTATCTACGAGCATTTCACCGATCCCCGGCACTGGTACCTGGTCATGGAGTTCATCGAGGGCCACACGCTGGAGACCTATTTGCAGATGACAAAGGGGCGCCTGACGCTCGCAGAGGTGCTCGATATCGGCATACAACTCTGCTCGGTGCTCGAATACCTGCATATACACCACCCGCCGATCATTTTTCGTGACCTCAAGCCAGCTAACGTGATGCTTACGCCCTATCAGCGGGTTTACCTGATCGATTTCGGCACGGCGCGCTTCTTCAAGCCCGGGCAGGCGAGAGATACTATCGCCTTCGGCTCCCCTGGCTACGCCGCCCCCGAACAGTACGGTAAAGCGCAGACCGCACCGAGCGCCGACATCTACAGCCTGGGCGCGACGCTGCACACGCTGCTGACCGGCAAAGATCCCGCTGAGTCGCCGTTCCGCTTCGAGTCGCTGCGCCACTCCAACCCGGCGCTGCCCGGCGAGCTGGATGATCTGGTGATGAAGATGGTAGCGCTAAAAGCCAGTGAGCGGCCACAGAGCGCGACGGAGGTTAGAGCGGAGTTGCAGCGTCTCTCCAGCGAGCATATGCGGCGGCTCTATCCGTATGTCCCCGATAGCGCTTCGCGTAGAGCGGCGCATACCTACTATGCTCCCTCCCCAAACGCAGGGCCATACGCGTCGTCATCCTCGCAGGGCAGCCAGCAGGCGCAGATGCAGGTGGGACGCTCATCCTCCGCACGCATCAGAGGCAGAGTGACACGCCGCGCGGTTGTGACGGGAATGCTTCTCCTCGCTGTCGTCGGGCCAGGGGCGCTCAGAGCCATTACGCATCCTGTCAGCCCACCAGCGACTTTACCGCCCACGCCACACGACCTGGAGATCGGCGTAACGCTCAACACGCATAGAGGCCAGGTTAAAAGGGTGAGCAGCGTGGCCTGGTCGCCGCGCAGCCAGTACGTTGTCTCCGGCTCATGGGATCACACCGTCCAGACCTGGAAGGCGGTCACAGATGAAGATATACAGACCTACTCCGGGCATAAAGGCAAAGTGAACGCCGTGATCTGGTCGCCCGATGGCAGCGCCATCGCCTCCGCCAGCGACGATAAGACGGTGCAGGTCTGCAACACCGCCAACGCTCTGAAATTGCAGCTCACGTACAGAGGGCATCGCGGCGCCGTCACCGCTATCGCCTGGTCGCCCGACGGCCAGTATATCGCATCGGGCAGCGCCGATACGACGGTTCAGGTCTGGAGTCCCATGACCGGCAAATGCATCACGACATATCGCAAGCACCGTGGCAGCATTACGGGCCTGGCCTGGCTGCCTATGATGAACGCTTCTCCTTCCGATCCGCGATATCTCGTTACAGGCAGCCAGGACGGGACGGTGCGCCTCTGGGACGCTTACAGTGGAAAAGATTTTCTGATCTACAAGAAAGAGGGGCCGGAGACGGTCAGCGCGCTGGCCTGCTCGCCCGACGGCACGTTCATCGCTGCCGCATACAACGTCCAGGCGACCAGTGGAAATTTCTATAAGCTGCGTATCTGGAATGTCCAGACCGGAGCGTATCTGAAGAGTTACACCAATCACACGGGTGAGATTACCGCTATCGCCTGGTCGCCCGAAAGCCACTCAATCGCTACAGCAAGCGAGGATGGCA
Source organism: Ktedonobacteraceae bacterium (assembly GCA_035294325.1). Lineage (GTDB taxonomy): Bacteria > Chloroflexota > Ktedonobacteria > Ktedonobacterales > Ktedonobacteraceae > DATGLE01. Next base: position 23,889 of record DATGLE010000151.1, read on the forward strand.
CAGTAGTTGTAAGAGATATAGATGACGAGTCTTTCGCGACCTATCAGAAGCACAGGGGGCCGGTGCGCTCGGTTGCCTGGTCGCCCGATGGCATGATGATCGTCTCCAGCGGCGATGATGCTACGGCACAGGTATGGGAAATAGATTGATAAAGAGGTAACAGGCAGTGAAATTTGATCTCAACGCAGAGCAATCAGATATCCGCGACATGGTACGTCGCTTCACCGAGCAGGAAATAGTGCCCTACGCCGACGAGTGGGATGAGAACCATCATTTCCCGCGCGAGATCTACTTACGACTGGGGGAACTGGGGCTGATGGGCATGACCGCGCCGGAAACATATGGTGGCAGCATGCTCAGCCGGCTCTCGGCAGCGCTGGCCTACGAAGAACTGGCGAAGGGTGAGATGGCAACCGCCGTCGGCCTCTCGGTTCATAATATGACAACCGGCTCCATCGCGAACTTTGGCGACGAGGAGCAGCGCCGCCGCTGGGTTCCGCGCCTGGCTTCGGGCGAGTTCCTGGGCGGCTTCTCGCTCAGCGAGGCCGGATCAGGCTCAGACGCCGCCAGCCTGCAATGCCGCGCCGAACGCGACGGCGATATGTATATTTTGAACGGCTCCAAGATGTGGGCGACCAACGGCGGCGAGGCCGATCTCTACCTGCTCTGGGCACGCACTCAGCCGGGCAGGGGTTCGTCGGGCATTACGTGCTTCGTTGTGGAAAAGGGGACGCCCGGCTTCTCCTATGGCAAAACCGAGCGTAAGATGGGACTGCGTTCGTCGCCGACACGCGAACTGGTATTTGAAAACTGCGCCGTGCCTGTTGCTAACCGCATCGGCCAGGAGGGGCAGGGTTTCAAAATCGCCCTTTCGTCGCTGGATAATGGGCGTATCAACATTGGCGCGATAGCCGTCGGCGTTGCGCAGGCCGCGTTTGACATCGCCAGCAACTATGCTCGCGAACGCCAGCAGTTCGGCAAGCCTATCGGCGCCTTCCAGGGCATTCAATTTATGCTGGCCGACATGGCGATGAAGATCGAAGCGGCGCGCCTGCTGGTCTACGAGGCCGCATACAAGTTCGACCAGGGCCAGAACACGAGCATGGCCGCCGCGATGGCTAAATGCTTCGCTACTGATACGGCGATGGAGGTAACGACCAACGCCATACAGGTGCTCGGAGGCGCCGGCTATGTGCGCGACTACCCGCTGGAACGCTATATGCGCGACGTGAAGGCGGCGCAGATCTTCGAAGGCACCAACCAGATCCAGCGCGTTGTGATTGCACGCGCGCTGCTGGGCGACCTGCGGTAAGAGGTTAATCCCACTGCCGGTATCTTCGCCAGCGACGGCGGCGCTGCCTTCTAAAGAAGCGCCGCATCATGCCGAAGGTCAGCATCTCAAAGATTGCGAAGCACAGTTCTCCTAACATTGTTTGCTACTCCTTAGCGGTGGTATCCCCGGCGCCTGCGGCGCTCTCTTTTAGAGAAGCTCAGCGCCACTTCAAGCACCAATGCTTCCGCCAGCGCTTCAACGATTTGCAAGCGGACTTATTATGACACGATGCACTGTCCCTTAAAAACCATGAACGACATCACGATCTATGGTATTATATCATCACCTCCTTCCATTTCTTACTACGTGCGTCCGAGGAGTGATAGCGATGCACTTTTAAAAACACGAAGAAAGCGAGGCAGATCATGGAGGAAATACACTTCTTCCTTACGCATGAAGATTTCTGGCATTTCAAGCTCTATGCACTATTCCATCAACAGCGTTCCTTACTTATCCTCACCCTTATTGTCATAGCATTAGGCATCTTTTGTATCTCACTAATCAGATCATTTCCTTTGTCTATCATCGTCTTCCTGCTCCTCCTGGCTCTTTTCATTGCCGTACTTTTCCGCAGATTACACATCAATGCCTCCAAAGCTGCCCAGGGGGCGAAGAAACGTGGGGAGATTAACCTCACTATCAATGCGCAAGGAGTGTGGCAGAGGAGCGAATTAGGCGAGTCTACGACTTCCTGGCTCGCGATTAAAGCGATCAAACAGGATAAATACAATTTCTACTTTATTCTCGATTCCCCGGGCACACATGTCCTGATGGCGCTTCTGATTCCGAGACGCGCTTTCACAAGCGCGCAGGAGAGTGAGCGCTTTCTGGAGCAGGCACAGAGCTACTGGCGCGCGCAGACAGAGCAGCAAACCATCGAAGCACGTTGAGCGCAGCGGCGCGATTGACGACGCCGCTGCGCTCCAGAGGATTGGCGATGCCTGTGATTATTTCACCGGGGCGGCTGCGAACTCGCGTACAAGGTTGTTGAAGTTGCTCGCCTGCTCCTCCTGCACATGGAAGCTGCTCTTATCGAGGATACGGACCTCAAGGCGAGGATTGACGCGCTTGAAGGCCGCGCTCGCCTCGGACGGTGTGAGCACACCCTCGCGCCCCCAGACGGCGATAACCGGCATCTGCAAGCGTGCCAGCGGCTCGTGCACGTCCAGCGTCAGGCCGTTGCTCAGGAACGCGGCCATCGGGTAACGCGCGTTGGATTGATGCGCGCTGGTGTAAATATACTCGACCAGTTCGTCGGTAATCAGGCCGGGATTGTGATAGCCCTGCTCGTCATAATAATCGCGAATGGCGCGGCGGCTGGTGAGCATATTATAGATAAACTGGCCCACAATCGGCGCGCGCAGCACGAACTTCCAGATGGTGTCGAGCGGGCCGGGGTAAGATTCCTGCAAGATGGTCGGCGGCGGCGCGACCAGGATCAGGCGCTCGAACAACTGCGGATAGCGGTAGGCGTTGGCGATGACATAAGCGCAGGTCATACCATGTGCAACCACAACGGCGGGTTTGCCAATCACTTCCTTGATGAAATCGTGCAGCAGATCGGTGAAGGTTTCGGGGGTATAATCGATGGCCGGGCGATCAGAGAGTCCGAAGCCCAGTAGATCAAGGCTGTACACGCGGAACTGCTCGCTAAGCGCGTCGATGTTCTTACGCCACTCATATGATGACGCGCCGGGGCCAAAGCTATGAATGAGCAAGAGCGGCTTCGCCTCGCGGGCACCCTTCACCTCATAGAACATATCGCCATATTTCCAGGGATAGCGGCGCTCCTCGCCCGTGAGCACGGTATCGAGTTCGCCCGCCATCGACTCGGTAACGCGGTTAAAAATAGCCAGTGCGCCCAGCGCGCCGCCCGCGATCGCGCCGGCGGTCAGCAATTTTTTTGTCAATGCCATATATTTCTCTCCTGACAATTCTTCAAAAGCGTTCTTAATCTCTCCATCAAGGAGGACCCCTTAGAAGGTACCCGATTCCCAAACATCCTGGTCCTCGCTCGCCAGGTGGTTGCGCTGCTGCGCCCCGCCTGAAAGGTAGTGTATGTTGTGAAAAATGCGCGAGGCGCATTTTTCACAACATACACTACCCCCGGCAAGCACCGCAGGGGCGAGCAAGCAAGATATCGGAAAGCGAATGCTCTCTATAGTCCGGGATAGTCAGATCCTACTACAACTATACGCGTTGAGAGCAAAGCGGGATGCAGACCTGGTTCTATGGTCACAACGACTATACGCTCCTTGCTCACCGCGTTTTATTGCGTCTCGCACGAGTCCATGTGGTAATATAACATCTGCCAGCGGCACGATGCAAACTGCATAGCCGCATCTACATCCGCTAGAGAAGGCTTGCCATGCAACAACTATCATCTTACATCCGACTCTCAGAAGAAGTTCAGGCCGCGCTACAGGAGCAGCGAGCAGTGGTGGCGCTCGAATCGACGGTTATCGCGCATGGTCTGCCCTATCCCGCCAACATTGAGGCAGCCGGCGCGATGGAGGCCGCGATACGCGCCGAGGGCGCCGTTCCCGCTACGATCGGTATTCAGGATGGGCGTATCGTGATCGGCCTTACCGCTGATGAGATCACGCGCTTGGGAACGGTGCCGGGCGTACAGAAGGTAAGCCGGCGCGATCTGGCGATCACGCTGGCGATGCGGCGCATGGGCGCTACAACAGTCGCGGGGACGATGCTGTGCGCGAGCATGGCCGGCATCCATTTCTTCGCCACAGGCGGCATTGGAGGCGTCCATCGCGGAGCCGAAACGAGCATGGATATCTCCGCTGACCTGATCGAGTTGAGCCGCACGCCCGTCCTCGTCGTCTGCGCCGGAGCCAAATCCATCCTCGATCTCGACCTGACGCTGGAATACCTGGAGACGCAGGGCGTGCCTGTAATTGGCTGGCAGACCGACGAGCTGCCCGCCTTCTACATGCGTTCAAGCGGGCGGCGCCTGGCGCATCGCGCCGATGATATCGCCGCCATTGCCGCCATCGCTCGTACTCAATGGGAATGCGGCCTCAAAGGAATCATCGTGGGCTGCCCTATCCCGCAGCAATATGCAATGGATGCCGCATCCCTGGAAGCGGCCACGCAGGAGGCACTGCGCCTGGCCCGCGAGCGGGGCATTCGCGGCGCGGCCATGACGCCGTTTGTGCTCAGCCAGGTCGCGGAGATGACCGGTGGCGAGAGCGTCGAGGCCAACAAAGCGCTGCTCATCAATAACGCCACCTGGGCGGCGCGTTTTGCCCACGCGTATTATCACCCGATCTAAGTGTTGATTTCTTGCGCAGCAAGGACTACAATACCAGATGGTACGAGGAAAATTATGCGCGACAGATTCCTCAGCATCAGCATATCCTCCTCGAAAGGAGTTTTGGGTTTGTGAACAATAATGGCATAGATCTACGCAAGGTCATCGGCGGCGTCATCCTCGGCATCCTATGGATCTGCTGCTTTATATTTATCCCATCGACGCTCGTAATCGATTGGGTCGGCGATGGCAGCGTTACTACAAATTTTAAGATGGTGGTTGTGGGCATCGGCCTGCTGGTGATCTTTTTCTATCACCTGCTCTACCATTCGAGCGCGGAGACAACGAAGCTGAGCTGGACCTCGATCTTCACCATCGCCTGGCTCGCCGTGATCATGTTTTACCCATTCAAAGATCCGAGCAATGCCGCCGCCGGAGCCGTAGGCTTCTTCACACTGATTAGCGGCCTCGGCATATGCGTGCTCTGGGTGCGTTTCTTCTCAGACGAGATCATTCCCGCACGCGAATAAAGATTCCATCGACATAAGCAGAGAGGGCGCCAGTGCTGGCGCCCTCTCTGCCTATGTCGATGGAATCAGTGTCTGAAATGGCGTCTTCCCGTAAAGATCATGGCAATGGCGTAGTGGTTCGCCATACGGATCGACTCCTCGTCGCGGATGGAGCCGCCGGGCTGGATAATCGCTGTCACGCCAGCCTTAGCCGCCGCCTCAACGCCATCGGCAAAGGGGAAGTAGGCATCCGAGGCCAGCACAGCACCTTTCGCCCGCGTGCCCGCTTTCTCCACAGCAAGCTGCACACTGGTCACGCGGTTCATCTGTCCCGCCCCGACGCCAACCAGCATCAGCTTGTGCGCGAGCGCAATCGCGTTCGACTTCACATGCAGCACGGCTTTCCAGGCAAACATCAGATCCGTCACCTCCTCCAGCGTCGGCTCGCGCTCGGTGACGACGCGATACTCCATGTCGTGCTCCCCGATCACATCGGCGGTTTGCAAAAGCATGCCTCCGCTCACTGTACGCACCTGGGGATGCATACTCAGCAGCAGCGGCGCGGTAGCGGCCTTCGGCTCAACCGGGCAGTGCGTCGCCAGCAAACGGAGATTCTTTTTGCGGCGCAGGATGGCAAGCGCCTCCGGGCTGAACTCCGGGGCGATGACAGCCTCGTAGAATAAATGTGAGATCTCCTCGGCGGTCGCTTCATCAACGATCTGATTGCAGCCGATGATACCGCCATAGGCGGAGATCGGATCGCCGGCATGTGCCTTCTTGTATGCTTCTACCAGCACATCGTCGCAGGCCAGCCCGCAGGGGTTGGTATGTTTGATGATAGCGACGGTGGGCGCGGTGAAGCTCTGCACTACCGCCAGCGCGGAATCCAGGTCGAGCAGGTTATTATACGATAGCTCCTTGCCATGCAGCACCTCGGCGGTCGCCAGCGAGGGCCGCCTGGGAGAAGCGGGCGGGCCACCCCAGCGATAGAAGGCCGCCTGCTGGTGCGGGTTCTCGCCGTAGCGCAAGGTCTGGATACGCTCCAGGGGCAGTGTCAGGCTCTCGGGAAAATACTCGCCCGTTGAGCCGCGCAGGTACTCGGCGATAACCGTGTCGTAGCTGGCGGTATGCTGAAAAGCGATGGCCGCGAGCCGGCGCCGCGTCTCCAGGCTCACCTCACCCTGCTCGCGCCACTCCTGCATCACGGAGGCATAATCCTGCGGACGCACCAGCACAAGCACATCTTGAAAGTTCTTGGCAGCTGCGCGCACCAGAGTGACGCCGCCGATATCGATCTGCTCCTGAGCCTCGGCCAGTGTCGCATTCTGGCGTGCAATCGTTTCGGTGAAGGGATACAGATTCACGACGACGATATCGATAGGCGCGATGCCGTGTACTTTCAATTCGTCTTCGTGCCTGGGCAGATCGCGGCGCGCCAGAATACCCCCCAGAATAGCGGGATGCAGGGTTTTAACGCGGCCATCGAGGATCTCGGGGAAATTTGTCAGTTCACTCACCGACTCCGCTTGAATGCCCTCTTTTTGCAGGGCCTTGCGGGTGCCACCGGTTGAGAAAATAGCTACATTGTGGGTTCGCAGTTCACGCGCCAGGTCCGCGAGACCCTCGCGGTCAGCGACGCTTATTATCGCTCGCATGAGTTATCCTTTCGGGATGTGATGCTGTAATTCGCCAGGGGAATTTCTCCTCTTCAGTATATCGCAAAAGGGACAGTTTCGGGGAAGGTTAAGATGTCCTGAACGAACCTGGTACTTTCCTACCAGATCAGGCCATATATGTAAATGCATGCCATTAGCTGTGGTAATATCGCTATCGGTACAAGCGTATCGTCTATCTAAATTTGTGTCAAAGAATACCAGTGCGATCTCGACCTGCCAGCACCAGCAGTCGTGACTACCCCACGATACGCCGATTACGCTGAACCCATTGTACCAGAATACGCAGCAGGCTCCAACTCTAAGGCAGAGCACGGGAAGGAAGAGGATACCAATGCAAACACTGACCCGACCAGAACCGTCCGAAGCGCTCCATGCGACCTTTGAACCTCCACGATTACCGCGAAGGCGCAGACGCATTTCACCTTTGATGTTCGTTGGCATGATCGTGACGGCTATCATCGTCCTGGGAGCTGGCGCGTTTCTCATCACACGGCCACAGACGGGATCGCACGCCGCGCAGGACGCGGCCAATCCCAATTGCACCCTGATCGTCCCCCCTGATCCCCTGTCGGCGCAGGGACTGGCTACCCCCTACAGGCTGGTCGCTACCAATCCCGAAGATGGCCCCTGCCACGAAGCGAATGTGGCGCAGTCGGCTTTCGTGCAGGCGGCAGTGATCGATCCGGCCACCGGCAAGATCTCGGTCTACAGCCCGCTGGTCGTCGATAAGGGCAGGCAGCCGGCACAGCCGCCGGTGGTGCCGCAACTCCCCCAGGGCGGCATCGTGGGTATCTGGTTCGGCTACAATGGTGACAACCTCACGCTGCGGGGCACCGGCAATAGCTTGCAGGCCGGCAACTGCGTCAATGGGATACGCGGCTCGATCTTCGGCCAGGTCTCCTATTGCAACGCCATAGCTTTCTTCCAGGCCGCCAACCAGGCGATCCAGTCCGGCAAGCTCACCGTTCCACAACTGGGCACGGCCAGAGACGGTAAGCCCTGCCCCACGGTGCGCGACTTCTCGGTGGTCGACCAGGACCAGAGCGATAACGTCACCACGGCCTACCTGGTCGATAGGCAGGGACGCACCGCACAGCTTACGGCGGCGAACGCCAATGCGATGCCGCAGGCGCAAATTCTTACCAACGGCAGCGATAACGGCCTGATCGATAACTTCATCGATCCCGCGCTCGGCTGCCAGCCGTGGATGGCGCCAGATCTCGCCGATCCCGGCCAGATGGCCTCGGCGCAGGCACTCGATGAGTTACAGGCATCCATGTTCCAGCCCGATCCAGTTGCACTCGTCCCGGCGGGCGATCCGATGGTGCTGGTCAATAATCACCTCAGCCTGGCGAAGACCAACGCCTACCGCGCGGGCGTCGATCAGCCGGCGGCGCCAGACCTGGCGGCAGCAAGCACCGCGCAGTACTGCGCGAATATGAGAGATATAGGGGCGGCACGTATTCTGATGGACGCGCCTTTTACGCGCAATGCTCCCACCCCCGACGCCGCAGCCGCGACGAACCTCTTTAACTTCCTGGCGCAGCGTTTCCAGGCATCGTGGATGGAACTCAATTGCCAGAAGCTGCTCGGCCAGCGCAGCCCGGTCAGGGCCATAACCAACGGCGATGGAGTGGCCGTTGGCGCGGTCATCAACGGCGTCAGGATCGCCGATAACATGCCCACCGATCAGAACGGCAATGGCAACGGCAACAAGCATGATAACGGCAACGGGAATCAGCACGACAATGGCAACGGCAACAAGCATGGCAGTAGCAACGGCAACGCCGATAAGCATGGCAGCGGCAACAAGCACGGCAATAGCAACGGCAATGGCAATGGCGATAAGTAACATTGGTGTACGTCAACTCACCCATGTCATGACATGGGTGAGTTGACGTACACCAATGTTACTTACTTCCCCTCCATCTTTCTGCGCAGCCACTGGGCCGCGATCAATGTCTTGGCATCGACGATCTCGCCGTGATCCAATGCTTTCCAGAGATCGGGCAGCGCCAGCTCTACCTGCTCGATATCTTCATGCTCGGATGCCAGGCCGCCGCCACCGGATACGCGATCTGCCTCGCTCACTTCGGCATAATAGAGCATGATGCGCTCGGACGTGCCCCCTGGCGAGACATAGAACGTCGCGATGTGGATCAGCTTGCTGACCTCGTAGCCGACCTCTTCGCGGATCTCGCGCTGGATGCACGCTTCCGGCTGCTCGTTCTCCCTGATGCTGCCAGCGACGACTTCGTGTATCCAGCCTGGCCCTTTTTCATACGTTGGATAGCGGAACTGGTCGATCAGGATGACTTTCAGCGTATCTCTATTCAGGAGCAGCGCCGCTGCCGAATCTCCGCGTTCGAAAACGAGCCGGCGCACCGGCTGGCTCATGTCGCCATTAAACTTTTGAAAGCGCAGCCTCGCCTCCTCGATCTTGAACTCGTCGTCAAATACGGTGCGCTTATCCAGAATCTCTACTTTCTGCTGCATGACTGCCGACCTCCGTGTATTCACATTGTATCTCTAATACGTTCGAGGAGGAGCGCGCGTGACCATGCTCTCATGCCACATGGCTTCGATTTAATCGACACTTGCAAAACGTGACTGGCACCGCCAGTCACATCGGGGATAGATGTATCGAAGGAGATTACATATATGAGGGATCGAAGAAACGCGTGTTATGGGGCTGAGAGGACTCGAACCTCCGACACAGCGTTTAGGAAACGCTTGCTCTATCCACTGAGCTACAGCCCCGACAAACCAATATTACCATAAACAGTCAATACATTCTCAACGAGAGGGCGTTATAACGCATAATCCCCCGCCCATTTCACATTCTTCTCCTGATCATTCCCCGTTGCCACTAACCGCAATTGCCTGTTTGATTTTCCAGCATGGCCCATAGGTATCAGTACACTTTGTTCGGCTCTGGACAATACACGGCAAAAATCCTATCTGACCATGATAGAGACGCCTCCGTTGATTCGTATGATTGTCTGCCAATGCGATGAGTGTTAAAATGGGGCAACATTACTACTGGTCAGGAAAACAAACGATGGTTCGCTTGAGGGTCAGGAAGAGCACAGGAGATAGGATCACTACATGGAATGTCGTGTTGGCTGCGGAGCCTGCTGCATCGCTCCCTCCATTTCATCGCCACTCCCGCTCATGCCACAGGGCAAGCCGGCGGGCGTGCGCTGCTTCCACCTGAGCGTGGATAATCGCTGCACGCTTTTCGGCAGGCCGGAGCGCCCGGATGTATGCAGGAGATTTCAACCGTGCGAGGAGGTATGCGGCCGCTCAACACTTGAGGCTCTTATCAACCTTACGCGCCTCGAACGGGCAACAACGCCTTGAAGAAATTTGCTGTGAGAGCAGCGACGATCTTATTTAACGTCATGTGCAAGGAGTCCTGATCGCTCATTCTGCGTGGTTCGCCAGTGAAGAGAGCCTGCGTGCTGAGCGCCGCTGGCGCTCAGCACGCAGGTCCTCTATCAAGGATGCATGGGGTCTGTTCCTAACCGACCATTGCCATTACGCGCGCCTGGCGCATAATGGCAAATAATGCTGGCTAACGAACATAACTCATTGAGTGATGAATGTAACGCCGCGCCCGGGCGTGAAGCTCCAGTATGTGATGCGATTGGGATGCGCACCCCAGTTCATCGAACTGGCAATCACGCGATTTCCGGACAGTACCTTCTCCACAACACCTACATGTCCCCAGCCATATGCCCCCTGTACCCAGGGTTGCAGGTCGATGATCGCCCCGGGTGTGGGCAGGGAGGAAACATGCCAGCCATATTGAATCGCACGAGCAGTCCATTGCCAGGCCATCGCATTCGTTGTCCAGGGTACAAATACACCGTGCAACTGGTAATAGCGCTGATTGGCCCACCAGGTGCAGCTTCCATACGGGAATAGATTACGGGTTTGGGGAGCCACAGCAGAAGCCGGGGAGACGGCGGCTGTGCCAACCGGCTCGATATGGGGAATACAAATGAGCTGGCCGACGTAGATCAGGTTGGGATTGACAATGTGGTTGTACGCTGCCAGGCTCGCCACACTCGTATGGTAGCGCACCGCTATCCAGCTTAACGTATCACCCCTCACCACCGAGTAGGAGGAATTACCAGTGTAGCAACCTGCCCACGCACGCGCCTGCCCCGCTCCGCTCGCCGCTAACACCACCCCTACAGCAAGCAGTCCCACGACTGCCACAACACATGCCTTCACTACAAAACTTACTACTGTATGTTGCTGGAAAAACTTCCAGACTCGTTGATGCGTTTGCAATGTATCCTCTCTCGATATACAACTTGCAGACCCCCGCAGCGCATCGGATCTCTCATTAAAATACCCGATGGCACATAACACCTGCTGGTGTATGCCAGGGAGAACCGATGCACAATTGCACTATACACAACGAGTTTGTATGATACATTTCAATAAATCATACCTGTTCAGGTTCCCTTACCGCCGGAGGCGGTAAGGGAACCTGAACAGGTATGATTTATTTTATGTTCCATTGATTATTCGAGGCGCTGTTTGCGCCTGCGCGCCGCACGCTGCGCCGTCTCCAACTGGTCGAAACCCGTTCTGCCCTGCATCGACTCGTCGGGCATCGACCGCAATGTGCTTTGCGTGCCTGGCTCGCCGGTCTCCTGGTTATAGCCGATCTCCAGCATTTGCTCGCTGCGTAGCGCGTTAACCGGCCTCATTCCCGGCGGGGGCGGCGTCTTTCTTGGACCGGGTATCGAGGTCGGCCAGTTTGGATAGTGCGGCTGGATCACCGCAGGCGTGGTCCTGTTCGCCCCCGGTACTCCCTCTTGCAGCGCCCGCTGTTCATCTTGCCTGATGCTCTGCTCCTGAGCTTTGTATTCATCGGGTGTCAGATCATGTAACGTCGTATCCGTAGCCATCGATGGCATACCTCCTTCTTCCTCCGACATTGTAGAATAGAACAGATAGAGATCATAACCGGATCCTCAATCTGCGTTTCTAAGAACGTTCACGCGGCTCCGCCGCGCCAGGGATGTTGTAGTGTGGAAAATGCGCTTCGCGCATTTTCCACACTACAACATCCCTGAGGCGAGCGCCGCAGGCGCGAGCAAGCTAAGAAATAAGTACTCTGAGGACGACACCTCTGGCACATAACGCTTACTCGCTGGCATAATATGGCAGATAGGTTCTATCTATTATTGTACACTGATATATCCACACAAAGCGATGGATACTGGAGGGAAGATATGGAAGTACTGATTACCGGCGCCACCGGGCTACTCGGCGGGCACCTTATTAAAGAACTACAACAACGCAATGAGCATATTCGCGCATTAGTGCTCCCCGTAGAAAATGCAGATAAATTAACGGCGCAGGGCGTCGAGGTTGTTCGGGGCGATATTACCGACCCGAGCACGCTGGAACCAGCGGTTCAGGGTGTGGATCTGATCTTTCACCTGGCGGGTATGATGGGCGTGTGGCGCCCGCTCTCGGATTATCGCCTGGTCAATGTTACCGGCAGCGAATACCTGTACAAAGCGGCCCAGAAGGCAGGCGTGCGCCGTTTCGTGCATACAAGCTCTCATACCGTCTATGGGCTTGGGCATGGCCGCTATATGAAAGAGACCGATCCGCTGCGGCCCGACCCTGATCCTTACAGCATTACGAAGGCCGAAGGGGATCGCCTGATACGCCGCCTGATGCTCACCAGCGAGATGGAGACGGTGATCCTGCGGCCGGGCACCTTCTTTGGTCCCGGCGACCATCTACACTTCGGGCGCATGGCGCAGAAAGTGAAAGATGGCAAGGGTCTCATCCTCGGCCGGGGCGATAACGCGCTCCCATTCTGCTACGTGACCGATGTCGTACAGGGCTACATGCTGGCAGGCTATCACGAGAAGGCGCCCGGCAACGTCTACAACATCACCAATGACCGGCCCCTGACGCAGCGGGAGATGTTCGACGCTATCGCCGATGCCGTCGGTGGCAAGCGGCCCACGCTGCACCTGCCCTACCTGCCCGTCTACTGGGGCGCGACGGTGGCGGAGAATCTCTACAAGCTGGCGCATCTCAAAATGAAGCCGCCTGCAACGCAGTTGGGGGCGCTGATGTTCGGCTCTGACAACAAGCATAGCATAGAGAAGGCGCGCAAAGAACTGGGCTACGAGCCGAAAGTGCCCCTGCGCGAAGGGATCAAACTGGCAGCGGAGTGGTTTAACGCCGGCGGCATGCAGCAAGCCCCGATCACTCAGGCCAGCCAGAATGCGCCCCTGGCCGGCGCCCGCAAATAATCCCAAAATTGATAATGGATGAAATAGAGACGCGTCTCCGTTTCACCCATTATCAATGGTCGAGACCTTCTTACCGGCGCCCTTGAAGCCGAACTTCTTGATGGTCTTGTTCAGCCAGCCCACCACCGGCCCATCATCAACGCGCCGGCTGGTATCGACCAGGAATGGCGCCGTCTGCGGCTTCGGCGGAAGCTGATTCGCCTGGCGCAGAGCGGCAAGCTCCTCATAATGCTGAAATGCCCAGTACAGATTGACACGGCAATTTTTACAATTCTTTGCGTCATCCTCATTCATGGCGCCACATTGCGGACATGCTGTTGCCATTGGTTTTTCCCTCCCGGGCGGAGCCTCTCCGTGCCCACGCCTATAAATTCTACTGCTCCATTGTATTATATTACAGGAGAGATATATTGTTGATGTGAACATGCGCTGCGCGCATGTTCACATCAACAATATATCAACTCAAATCAGGCCCATACGCATCGCCTCGGCGACGGCCTGCGCACGATCAGTCACCTGTAACTTGCGATAAATGTCCTGCATCTTGCGCTTCACCGTGACCTCGCTCCAGAACTGACGCGCGGCAATCTCTTTATTGCTACAGCCCTCAGCCGCGAGCCGGACCAGCTCGATCTCTATATCGCTCAGTCCCGAACGCATGCGGTCCTGCTCCCGGGTCAGCCGACTGAACTCGCCCAGTACTTGCGTGATCGCGTGCTGCTCGCCGATCACGCGCTCTCCATCATATATCGCTCGTAAGGCTGCCAGCATCTCATCCAGGGGCATAGCCTTTTGCAGATAGCCATGCACGCCGATGCGCATTGCCCTGAAAAGATGCGTCTCTTCGATGAAACCGGTATAGATCACAATACGGGTTTCCGGGCAGGCGCGCAGCAATTGCTGTGCAATGTCCAGACCATTCGTTTCGCCTAGAAAAACATCCAGCAAGACGATATCGGGCCGCAACTGAAGAGTCAGGGCAACGGCGGCGTTCCCACTGCTGGCCTGCCCCACGACCTCAAAATCTTTCTCATCACCGAGCGCTGCGCAAATCCCCCGGCGCACTACCTCGTGATCGTCCACTACCACCAGGCGGATAGGCGTATGGGAGCGCCGTACCTGATCTTCATCCTGTTTGTCCTCCTCCGCTCCTTCCACCCCGGCTTCATCCTTCATCACCGGCGCAGAATCGGGCATTGCCTCATCGCTCCCCATCGTTTGCGCTAATGATGGGGGGAATAGCGCGTCGTTTGAAGGGAAAAATGCGGATGTCATCGGTAACTCCGTGTTATCCATATATCGATCCTGGCGCTAACTCTTCAACAGCGCCCATTTGCCTACTATCATTCAACGATATATCTCGATGCTCTTCTCAAACGATAGGATGTTTTTCCCAGGGCAAAATCCCCTGACCGCTTCGGGTTTGGCTGGTAAACAATCTCCTGCCGTGAGGCGGTCAGAAGGAACGCGCACTGCTCTCCTTTCTTTGCCCTGCTGTGAGGGGACTGCAATGCATTCTCGATACGATTGGGAACGAGAAGAGTGTGGAGTTGTGTCAGAGACACGCGCACAGTATATTTCAGGACGCCCTCCGGGAACGCCCTGAAAATCGACGCCATCAATAAGATGCGTGCGCGCTATGCATGCGCCCTTACTTTGTCCTCGGCCTCCTCCTGTGCCGCATTGATGACGGGGAGGTTGCGCAGCTTCGCGGATTTCCCGTTATTGCCGGCAAGCGTGGAGGCAGCGGTGCCGGCGGCAACGCGCAGACCAACCTTTGTTACGGTTGGGACGTGGCAGAGCATATTGGTGTAAGACGCATTCGCCAGCGGACAATAGCACTCGCCGGCCTTGATGCTGCGGCGCAGTTCGTCAGCCTTTGCCGTGCGCCATACCGAGCCAAAATCGTAGTTATGCTCACGCAAATTCCCAACCGATTCGGCGCGGATACAGCAGGTCCAGACATCGCCATTCGGCGCAATCTGTGCCGATGCTACGCCGGCCAGGCAGGGGATGATCTGCCGCTTCTCAACCAGTGTGCGCTTCACAATGTCGTAATAGTTGTCACGAAATGCCTGCGTGACGCGCTCGATCATGCTGTCGTACTCCGCCGTGCGAATATCTTCCTGCAAGCGTTCAATCACCGGCTGGTACTTCTGGATCGGCGGCGTAATGCCCATGCCGACGGTATCCAGTTCGACGCGCTCCTCGGCAATCTCACTGATGAAGTTATCAGGCTTGAGTTCGTTGAGCACGAAGCTGCGAATATTGTCAAATTCATCTACGTTAAAGTTTGAGATGACGGTGTGCACGCCCAGAGTGAAGTTTTTGTAACGCCCCTTGAGCGCTTTGAGGCCGGCATAGGTGCGCATGGCACGCTCGAAATTGCCCTTCACGCCGCGTACAATGTCGTGTTTCTCGCCAACGCCGTCCAGCGAAAGGTTGACAATCACGTCCGAAGTTGGCGCAGCCTGAAGCACCTGCTCGATGCGGCCCGGAATGATTTTATCCTGTATGCCGTTCGTCGGAATGTTGATAACGCCAGGACGACAATGACGATACGCCGAGGCGATCATGTCGGGTAGATCTTTGCGCAGCGTTGGCTCACCCCCGCTGAACGTAAACCAGTAGGCAGCGCGACCAATCGAGGCAAAAGTTTTATCGTACTCTTCTATAGTGAAATCATCATTCGGGCGTTGCCATACATTACATGTTTTACAACGGGAGTTACAGCGGTAGCTCACGCTGATAGTCAGATTCATTGGTAGAGCAAGCGGTTTTCCAAGCGCATAAGACGCCTGCATCTTCGCTATTTTAGGTAGAACTTCAAGCACGACTGTTTTTTCTCCCTCAATAACCAGATAATATGACCAGTGAATAGTAAGCTTCTTGCGTTTATACTATGTCACCCGCAATCCTTTGCGCAAGAGAACAGGACTTCCCGGCAGCTTTGTTAACCCCATAGGCATGTTTTTGGGGTCGCAGCGGTGAGCCGCCGGCGAAACTTGCACATGGCGCTGGTTAAATTATATTCGGCCAGAGGTATAACCTATCTCTATATAGCCATGTTCCTCTATTATACGTTTTCGTATCATGCCTGGTCACAGCTTTTCAATGCATCAAATTTCTGCTATGCTGAGAGTGGATCTGATTTCCCTTCCCGCGTTCTCGCTCTCTCGTTGCGCGGCTGCGTCGCGCCAGGAATGTATTGTGTTGTGCGAGAAAGGGCCGTGCGCATTTCTCACACAACACAATATTTAATGCGAGCGTTGCAGGCGCGAGGAAGCGCCGGAGGGAGTGTGGTATGGTATGTGGCATACACTACACTCCCTCCCTGAATGCAGCAGACCAGGATGTGAACGAGGATAGCATTTCCGTTTTTTCCAGGCCATAAGGAATAACCATACAGATTGCATTCCCCTCAAAAACGGGGCAAAGAGAAAAAAGGTCGGAGCGAATTACCTGCGTTCACTTCCAGTGAGGAGCAGTCTGGTGGCAAAACCTGAGGTTGCCAGTAGATTTTGCAACAGGGCCGGTCCTCCGGCCTGCACTCTATCGAGGGAGTCGTCATGATCGACCTGAGTGATCCTGAGCTCAATGAGCGATTAGAACGCCGGACACCGGAAGGACGGTACGAGATAAGCGAGGTCGAACTTATTGTCAATATTCGCGCGCTCAAGGTGCAAGGCAACATTGATGGAGTCCGCCGGCTCTCCGAGGTGCTGCTGCATCGCTGCGCGCCCCTGTTCCAGCGCTATACGCAGGGCCTGCGCCAGCGACCCGAGTTGCGTGAGGATGCCATCGCCAATATGAGCGAGCACCTGCTCCGCGAGGCGCAGAATCCCGGTGAAGTGTTTATGACACAGAACTTTATCCACTACCTGCGCTGCCTTTGCGTCGATGAGTTCCATCGCGTACTGCGCCAGGAGGGATTGTTCTACCGGCGCGACGAGGAGGGCCGACCATCAGGTCGCCCACAGCATGTGCCGCGCGCCCTGATCGAGCCATTGCAGCCCGCGCCCGCCGATGACGAGGGCGCGCCGACTGCGGATGTCGCCGATCCGCACGACCAGTACGAAGACTTTCACGCGATGGATGAGTCGCAGCGTATTTTGACCTATCTGAACGATCCGTTGGATCGCATGATTATGGTGCTGCGCACACTTGAGAATATGAAATGGGACGATATCGCGCGCGTTTGCCAGCGTACCGAGCGCACGGTACGACTGCGCTATACACGGGCCAGCAGCTACTTGAAGGAATGCCTGACCAGAGAACAGCAGATCTCACGCGCACCGGTCTTCCGGCAGCAGTAAATGTTAGAGGGGAGATAGCTATGAATACACCTGAGGTACAGCGCCTGAAAATGGCGTGGCTCGCCGCAAAGGAGGCGGGCGACGTTGAAACACAAATGAGCCTGCTGCGCGATCACCCGGGAGAACAGGCGGCGTTAATCGACTTTATCGCGGCGTATCATGCCAGCGCGGGCGATGCCCTGGATCCGCATGAGAGCGAGTTACTGCCATTGACGCAGCGCGCCTGCCGGACAGCGTTGGAGCGCGTTTTCGCCCCGCAGCCAGCCTTCGCGAACCTGGGCGAACTGCGCAAGAGCCGGCGCCTGAGCAAAGTCGATGTCGCCAGCGGGCTGCGCCTGAGCGTCGATGTGTGGAACAAGTTCGAGGCCGGCGCTATCGAACTGGCAAGCCTGAGCCGGCGTCAACTGGAGCGCCTTGCCAGCTTCTTCCAGATCGGGGCCGAGCAGTTCGGGACGCTGCTGAATCAGAGTCAGCCGGCCTTGACGCTGAATCGTCGCCAGACGCGAGAAGCATCGCTTCACGAGCAGCAGGGACCAAAACGCCAGAGCTTTGCCGAGGCGCTGGCGCGCAGTACGATGTCGAAAGAAGATCAGCGTTTCTGGCTTGAGGAGGAAGAATAAGACGAAGGCAAGCCCCGTCTCTACATTATCGTCCTTTTGTGGCGTAGCCAATATAGGAGATGCCGGTAAACCAGCCTGGCCCGAGCGTAAGCCGCCCTTTGCTCAGACGCGGCATGAAGCCCTTCAACTCGCATACGCAAAGGCCGCTCGCAGTAAGGGCCGCTCGCAGTTCTCCGGGCTTGATGAAACTCTGATAGTTGTGCAGCCCTGGCAGCAGGCCGCCACCGCGCAAGAAACGCTCGCCGAACCAGATGAGCGCGAGGCGGGCGAGGAATGTGCGATTGATGGTGTCGAAGACAAAGACGCCGCCGGGGGCGAGAACACGCGCTATCTCGCCTATCGTCGCCTGTAGATCGCGTACATGCTCCAGCGCATCCAGGCAGGTAATAACCGAGAAGCTGCCACTGGCAAAGGGCAGCGCTTCCGCGTAGCCCTGAACGAACCAGGCATTGTGTCCCAGGCCGCTTTTGATGATATGCTCGCGGGCCGCGCGCAGCGCCTGGTCCGAGGGATCGATGCCTACGACAGTCGCTCCACGCCGCACCAGATTTTCACAAATCAAGCCGCCGCCGCAGCCTATATCCAGCCCTTCCTGCTGTTTGATTGCTCCCCTGCCGAAAACCCTGTCGACGCACGCCTCGATATAATCGCAGCGCTGCTCATTGATGCGGAAGAGCAGACAATGGTGATTCCACCAGTCATACGAGGAAAAGATGGCCGCCTGCGTGTCCTTCTCTGCTTGCTGTGATCCTGGCATAGCTGTTTCACCTGCCTCGACGTTATACGAAGAATTGCTCAACGCGCACCTCTGCGATGGCGGGAACTATTTTTGAGAGCAGCGTGGCCTGCCCACTGAAGACGCCCGCAGACTGGTATGCCCCGCCCTCCAGAATGAGGACTTCGACGGTACGGCTGGCAGGATCGGCAATCCAGTATTCGGGTACGCCAGCATGTGCGTAGGCATCCTGCTTCTCGCGACGGTCATAGCCTGCCGTGGCCGGCGACGAAACCTCAACCACCAGATCCGGCGCGCCGACGATACGGGCCTCGGTAATCTTCTCGCTATTCTCGTTGAGAACCACGAGGACATCGGGCTGCACTACCACATCCGGCGCCAGTACGACATCAAATGGTGCTGAAAAGACCTGTCCCAGACCGGCAACTTTGACATGCATCAATAAGTAATGGGCTAACCATAAAGCCGCATTCTGGTGCGACCTGCCAGGAGAAGGTGTCATATTATAAAGCACTCCATCTACAATTTCGTAGCGCCGCCCATCATCGGGTAGGGCTGCATAGTGATTGTAGGTCCAGTGCCCCTGCTCCGGCCCCGGTACCCGGTCTGCACGCGTAACCACGCTCTGCCTCTCCATTGTTGTTGTCATGATTGGCCCCCCTTCTGTGCGCTTCTTACTACGTATTAGGATGATACCATATGCCGGGCCAGAATGGAAATCGTGGCTGAAAGAGGTGAGAGAGGGTATGTCATCCTTCTCCGCGCTCAGGATCGGCGTGCCCGGCGGGGTAGCTCCTTCGCAGGCTCAGGATAACATTCCAGAATGGGAAGAACAAACAGGGGCCGTTTCCGGCCCCTGTTTGTTTACTCCGTGCGCAGAGCGACTATCGGATCGAGTCTTGAGGCACGCAGCGCCGGGTAAAAGCCGAAGGAGATGCCTACCAGCGCCGAGACGGCAAAAGCGAGCACAACCGGGATGGGACTGAAAATGAAGGGGAAGCCCAGGCCAGCCGTGAGCACGTAGCCAGCACATAGCCCGACGACCAGGCCAATAATCCCCCCAATGATGCTGAGAATCAGCGCCTCGATCAAGAACTGGTTGCGCACGTCACGCTGGCGCGCCCCAATCGCCATGCGGATGCCAATCTCCTTGATGCGCTCGGTTACGGAGACCAGCATAATATTCATGATGCCGATGCCACCGATGGTGAGCGAGATAGCGGCGATGCCCACGAGCAGGGTTGTAAGCTCCGTGGCATTCTGCTGCGCAGCCTGAACGATCTGGCTGCCGTTAAAGACCTGGAAGTCGTCAGGCTGCGCTGTCGGGCTGCTGGCTCCTGCTCCTGCGCTCGCGCTGCCAGATGTCCTCGATCCTGTGTTAGCGGATGAACCGCCGCGCTGTCCTCCCGCGCTACCACCGCCACCACCGCCGCGCTGTCCTCCCGCGCCGCCATTGCCCCCGCGTGGCCCGAAACCACCACCGCCGCCCGCAAAACCACCCGGCCCGCCTCCCAGGAAGGTAGAGCCGCGTGTTGAACGCTGTTGTTGCAACAGGGATTGCAGAGTGGGATCTACACCGCTGAGATGATGACGCTGGCGTAAAAGCGTGATGATACCGATCTGGGCCGGCAAAATATTGTTGATATTATCGACCTGAACTACAATCTGGTCAACATAGGTCGAAGGGTTCAGCCTGACCCGGGCCGCCGAGAACGGCACAAAGACAACATCATCGGCATTACCAAAGCCCTGTGTCCCTTTGGATTGGAGCACACCAACGACGTTGAAAAGTTCGCTGCCAATACGAATCGTCTGACCGATAGGATCGGTGGGAGGCGTTGCCTCGGTAAATAAATTCTGGGCTACCGTCTGGCCGATGACCGCGACAGGAGATGCCATCTGCTCATCCTGATCGGTGAACCAGTGGCCCTCGGCGATTTGCCAGTTCTCGATGGTCTGATAGTCAGGATAGACCCCTCTTACGGAGGTGCTCCAGTTCTGATCGCCGTAGATCACCTGTGCCGATGCATTCAGCACAGGACTCATATCAACAATATGCGGCACCTGCGTCGCTATGGCCTGCGCATCGGCCAGCGTCAGGCTTTGATTCGAGCCTGCCGCAGTACGGGCGCCAGCGCTGTTTGCTGTGCCGGGGATAATGGTAAGGACGTTGGTGCCCAGGCCCGCGAGTCGCTGATTCACGTTTTCGCTGACTCCCTGCGCCAGGCTGACCACTGCAATAACGGCTCCCACGCCGATAATCACGCCGAGCATCGTCAGGAAGGACCGCATGCGGTTGGTACGCAGGGCCTGTAAGGCGCTCTCTATATTCGCGCTGCCCATGCCGACGCGCCGGCTCGGTGGGCGCCAGATGAGTGCTATAGATGCGTCTGCCGTCTGTCTGACCTGTGGTGGCTTTGTGCTCGTCGCCATATAACCTCCTGCGACGCCGCCCTTCCCGCTCACAGCCAGCGCATTGACATGAGCAGGGGAGGATGAGCGTCTTTTCGTCTTCTCTGTAGTATAAGGAGTAAATATAAAAAAAAGATCAAAAAAAGATCAAGATTCAAGGAGTCTTGAATCTTGATCGCTATCTGCGCTGGCTATCTGACGGTCAGCCGTAAAGATACGAAGCTTACCATTTGAGCATGCGGCGGACCAGCGTGTCCCAGAGCCTGTCGGGAAGGAAACGGCGCAGGAGGATCACGCGCGCGGCGCTGGCCGGGATGGGATAGCGCGCGCGTGGATGCGGGCTGTTCAGAATTTTAACGACGGTATCGGCAAAGAGCCGGGCTGGGAAACCGACGCGGCTGGAGCGCTGGACCATCCTTTCGCTAACGTGCAGCAGCCGCCCATAGGGGCCGGATCGATGCGCATCCAGCCGGGGCAGTGCGCGCTGCATACTCGTCTTCCAGATACCGGTCGGGCTGGAATCGGGTTCGATGACGACAACGCGCACGCCAAAGGGGGCCAGCTCGACGCGCAGAGCATCACTGATAGCCTCAAGCGCGAACTTGCTGGCGGCATATGCGCCCACGATGGGCATCGCAACGCGCCCGTTGATGCTGCTCACGTTGATGATGGTTCCCTTAGCGGCTTTGAGCAGCGGCAGCAAAGCCTGCGTGACGCTGACCTGGGCGACGACATTAAGTTCCAGTTGAGCGCGCAGATCCTCGATGGGCAGCAGTTCGAGAGGGCCACCATAGGCGCCCCCGGCGTTGTTCAGCAGAGCGTCGAGGCGCGGTACGGCCTCGTTCTGAGTTGCGGCATTGTCGCGCAGCAGTTCCTCGACGCGTTGAGCCAGCACGGCAACCTGCTCGGGATGCGTGATATCGCACAGCAGCGGAACAAGGTTATCCTTGCAGCCGGACGCGGCGGCCTCCGAGAGAAGAGCTTCCCGATGCTCCTCCTGGCGCACCGTAGCAAAGACCCGCCAGCCACGCCGTGCCATTTCCAATGCGGTAATGCGCCCGAAGCCGCTGGAGCCACCCGTGACGACAATACTTCTCTTACTCATGCGCATGTCCAATCCGATTCCATAATCCTAACCGCATCAGTTCGTTGCGGGCCTCAAAGCCGAAGAGTTCCGGGTCCATCTCGCGCCCATAATGAATGACCAGGCCGCGCAACATCTCGATCTGTTCCGCTCTGGTAGCGGCGTCCCGCTCAAATGGGATATGCTGCGCCAGGTGTTCGATTGCCTGGCGGCGATACCATTGTTCCTGTGTCTCAGCCATAGCTTCTATGCCTATGGGGGACTTGCGCCCCGTCACATCATATATGCGGCGCTCATCCCAGAGTTAGATAGGGTGTGAAAGGTGCGCTTTCGCGCACCTTTCACACCCTATCTAACCCCCAGGCGCGGCGAAGCCGCGCGAGCACCCTTCGAGAAAGGGCGCGGACACGGAGCACCAGATATACACTAAACAATGGTAGCACCTGGGAAGAGAGTATTCAAGGGATGCCAGCCGCTCTCTCGAATACGTTTATACAAAATAAGAAGGGCAGAGACATAGCCCTTTTGCCCTATCTATACGCGGCCAAACTTGATTCTCAAGGCTATCGATGCTAGTGTGAGTAAGAGCAAGATCCTGTAAACTGAGGTAAGCGCAGAAGATGTTCTGTCCGTTTTGTCATTCAGAGCGCGTAGCAAATGATTCACCCTGCTCGAATTGTGGCGCGCCCTCGCCGCTGATGTGGGGATCGCAGGAGCTCCCCGGGGGCGCAGCCGTTTCGGCGGCGAAGTGGGGCGCCTCTACGGTCTCGTCTGGCATGCAATGGGGCCAGGCACCCGCAGCAGCGCCCGCGCAATCTTACACGGCGAACTCGTGGTCGGCGCCCGCTCAGAATCCGGCGGTCCAGCAGCCGGCCTGGTTGCAGCAGCCTCTTCAGCAGGCATCCCCGCTCCAATCGCAACCTTCAGCGCCTTCATCGCCGCAGGGGCAGCAGCCAGTATCACTACTGCCGGTTCCCTACCAGGCGCCAGTCGCCCAGGGATATCAGCAGGACGCATTGAGGCAACTGGTGCCCGCGCAACCGATGGAGCAGATGTTACCCGCACTCCCCGACATACCGGAAGCCGTCTATGTCCCACCGATGTATACCCAACCACGGGCTATCATTCCCAGATATCGCGTCATCAGCGGTTTATTGAGCTTCGTGATTGTATGTATACTGCTCTGTGGAGGCGCATCCTATTATGCTAAAGCCAGCGGAACGCTCGCGGTGCTCCAGCGTCTCTCTGGCGGCGCCCCCCCGCCAAGCCTGAAGGCGCCTCCGGCAACGCCGGTACCGAACCCACCGGATACAGTGGATAAGGGGCCGGCCTACAACATCATCCCTTCGGCCACTACGACGGCGCGCGTCGATCCCAGAACCTATATCGCGCTCCAGCCGCAAAAGATCTTTCGCGTGGGGCAGACTTTCTATATAACGTACAGCGTCCAGCACCCACCGACAAAGGGCACAGTAGTTGTCAAGTGGTATATGAATAAGATCTTCTTCAAATCGGCTTCCAGCCCACCCATTGCCGCAGGCGATATGGTCAACGGTGATGCATCGATGGTCTATCTCGGGCCAGCATCGGGCACCGTGGAACTGTACTGGAATAATCAGTTAGCGCAAAGGCTCTATTTCGCCGTCCGCTAAAAGCGGGAGGATAAACATGGGGACACCCCATCCCCCACCAGGAGGGCGGTTGCCCTCCTGGACCGCCCGCCTAGCTTTTGCACTGGGTTTCGACGGTGACATCGCCATACACGCGCACCTGGCAGGCAAGACGCATGTTGGGATTCTTCTTGAGGTCGTTGCGAAGCCAGAATTTCTCCTGGAAGGTGAGGGGGTTGGTGTTCACCGACGGCGAAACGGCGACACGATCAGTGCCGCACAGCCCGTTGCCGTGACAGTTCGCGAATTTCCACATGCCACAGTAGACCGGCACGTCGTTCTCTAACGCCGGATAACGTACAGTATCTCCCTCCGGCACCTGAACCTGTACATTTTCACGCACATACGTAATGGTTGGCACGTCTCTATCCTCCAAAAGATGAGTTTATATTAAATAAGCGCGGGGAAGGTGCGCGAGATGTCGCATAACCACGAAAGTTTCCCTGTCAGAGTGTAGCACAGGTAACGGGAAGCGTCAACCAGAGTGCGCTCTCGTCAGTTCCCGACAACGAGCGTGACCTGTACCGCCTGCGGAGCAACCTTCGTACCGGCGTCGCTATCGCTGACGATCAGCGTCGCCGTATACGTTCCAGGAGTCAGAGCGCTGCTGTCACACGTCACGCCGACCACCGTGCTGCCGCCCGCAGCAATAGCGCCCGCACTCGTGTCGACCTTCAACCAGGATGAGGCGTCGGAGGATGGGGCTATCGTCCAGTGCAGTTCGGCGGATCCGGTATCGTTGATCACCAGCAATTGCGAGGTGTTAGTGTATGTGCTGCTATTATTAAACGTCAGGCTCTCCGGCGAGACAGTGATCGCCGCCTGATCCGTCACTGTGATGGTAACGGGCACACTTCTGGCGGGGATAGTCGTGCCGGGATCGCTGTCGGCAACTGTAATCGTCGCGGTGAACGTACCGGT
The DNA here is from genome assembly GCA_035294325.1 of Ktedonobacteraceae bacterium. Taxonomy (GTDB): domain Bacteria; phylum Chloroflexota; class Ktedonobacteria; order Ktedonobacterales; family Ktedonobacteraceae; genus DATGLE01. Next base: position 48,733 of record DATGLE010000151.1, read on the forward strand.
GCTGGCACCAGCAAGGGCCGGGCTGACGAGCAGTTGCGCGCTCTGACCGGGCGGCAGGCTGCCATGCTCCGGCGAAATGTTAAGCAGGTGCGCCCCGCTGCCCTCCTCGGCAGCGCTCCAGTTCAGCGTGGCATTCCCCGTATTGGTAATGGTGAGCGATTGCGAGGCCGGGTTGGCGCCCTTTATCGTCGAGAAGCTCAACTGTGCGGGTTGCAGGCTGATGGCCGGGGCAGGTGGGTTTGCGACTGTGAACGAGACTGCGACGGTTAGCGTCTGCGAGGAGCCGGCGGAGCTAAATATGAGCGTGCCCTGGTAAGCGCCGGGGCTGAGCGCGGCAGTATTGACGCTGACCGCTATGTTCTGCTGGCCGCCCGGAGCAAGCTGGCCGCTGCCCGGCGTTATGCTGAACCATTGCTGGTGACTGGCAGTCGCGATGCTGGCCGTCCAGTTTACAGGCATACCGCCACTGTTTTGCAGCGTGAGGGTTTTAGCGGAGGGCTGCTGGCCCGTAAAGGCATTGAAGGCGAGTGCAGGCGGTGAGGCAACCAGGTTGCCGGGCGCTACCACGGTCAGGGAAATCGTCACCTGGGCGCTGGCTCCCCCGCTGAAATTAATGGCGCCCTGATAGCTGCCCACCGGCAGTGGAAGCGATTGCACGCTGACCGTAACCGTCGCACTCATCCCCGGTCCTAACTGCCCGTGAGAAGGGGCGATGGCAAGCCACGAAGTGCCATCGCCGGTCTCAACTGACCCGGCCCAGTTCAACACCTGCTTCCCACTATTTTGCAGAACGATGGTCTGAGCGCCAGGGTTCTGCGCCGTTGTGGCGGAGAATGCGAGCGCTGGACTGGAGATGTCCAGCGCAGCGCGCCCGGGCGCCACCACCATCGTCACTGTGAGTTGCACGCCGCGCCCGCTCCCGCTTTGCGTAAATTTGATATGCCCCGTATACGTTCGCGGTGCGAGATCCCCGCGATTGACCTTGATGAGCACATTCGCGCGCCCCGCGAAAACGCCCCCGCTCGGAGTCGCGGTTAGCCAGACCTGATCGCTGCTCTCCTGCCACGAGACCTGGCCGCCTCCGGCATTAATGAGTGTTACCGGCCTGCTCGACACGACTCCCGCAGGCGCGGCGGCAAAGCTCATCCGCGATGTCGCCAGTCGCAAAGCGGATGGCGCAGCCGGCGATCCCTGGATCGTGATTCTGGTTGAAACGCTGAGATTTTGCGCCTCATCGGTCACATGAATGACATGCGCCCCGACGCCCCAGTTCGCCGGGACATGGATCTGCACCGAGAACGTGCCCTGACTATCGCTATGCGCCATCAGCGGCCTGCCGCTGCCATCGTCTATCTTTTTGTCGGCATCATAGGTGAAGATCATCAGGTCGTGAGCGCCGAAACCGCTGCCCGAGAGCGTGAAGGTATCGTTGGCCCGCAAAATGTTGGGCGACGCCGTTACCACAGCGGTTGCTATCGATGTGCCCTTGCCAATCAGCGTGAAGGCGATAAGGCTGCTGGCGAGCAGAAAGCAGAAGCAGGACAGGATCAGGATGATAGAGATAGCGCGCCTGGAGAGGAGTCGTTTCCGGGGTTTATAGGCCGGCAGCCACGCATCGGCAGGGGCTTTGATATAGCTGGCGGGCATTGTCACCTGATCTTCGTCCTGGTCGTCATCTTCGAGACTATTGATCGATGGCAAGATGATTCGCTCAGGCTCGTGTCGCGGCAGAGCTTTGCGCTCGATCTCCCGCACAGGAGGGCGGTAGGCAACGATTTTGCTCGACTGATAGGGCTGATCTTCGGGATGAAGCCCGGAGTAATGGCCGGCCCGATGCGGTGACGCGGGGGGGAGAGATGGGTAGCTCAGATCCTTTGAAAAGGTTCTTGACTGCTTGCGTACAAACATATGTCCACAGCCGCTACAGATATGCGCGTCGGCCCGCTGGAGCTTATGACAATAGGCGCAACGTTTTGTCTCCATACTTTTTCATTACTCTTCAGCCGAATTGATAGTGCCTTGTTTAATTCAACGTTGCAAGACGCTGTTTCTCAAATATGTCTCTTTTCGTGTCTTTCCGGCCCATAGTGACGCAGCGATATGCATTGTATCACATCCTGGCAGCTCTCTCCGACATTATCACGTGCTCGCGCCTGCGGCGCTCGCCGGGTAGAGTAGGTTATGTGGAAAAATGCGCTCCGCGCATTTTTCCACATAACCTACTCTACCTGATTGCGCGGCGGAGCCGCACGAAGGCCCGGTGGGAGAAGGACGAGAACACCGGGGATCGACACTCTCTGAGGCAGAGGCGGAATACCCAGGCGGGCCTGGTTCGTGCCCTCTCCGGTCAGGAGTTACTGCCGGGGGCGCTAACGGTGAGGGAGACGGGGATCGCCTGCGGGCTGCCCTGGATGGTGGCTCCGCCGCTGCCGGAGGCAGAAATGGTAATCGTGCCGCTATAGCTTCCCGCCGCCAGGTTCGCGGCATCCGCGCTTATGTTTATCGTGCCCGAGTTGGTGCCACTGGTAGCGCTCAGGGCAAGCCACTGGCTACTTCCGCTATCGATAGTCGCATTCCAGCTCACCGATCCGCCACAGGCGCCGGTCTCGCTTATATTCAACGTTTGTGGGTTCTGCGAGGATTGTCCCTGCGCGAGCGAGAACGAGAGCTGCGCCGGCGTTACCTGGAGCACGCAGGGCTGCTGCACAGTGAGTGTGACCGAAAATACCTGCGGACTTCCCTGCGCCTGTAGATGAGAGGCATCTGTCGCCGAAACGGAGACCTGCGTCTTGTAGGTGCCGGGGGCCAGGTTCGCCGCGTTGGGACTGAGGCTGATGGTAGTCGATTGGCCGCTCGCGGTGAAGGATCCTGAACTGGCCGACAGGTTTAACCACGATGCGGAGCCGGGCACCTGAGCCTTCCAGGTCAGCGGCCAGTTACAGCTCCCGGATGCGCTCAGCGTTATCGACTGCGGGGCAACGCTGGCGGTTCCCTGGATGCCACTCATAGCAACGGCGCTGGATGAAGGCTTTACCAGCGTGCAGGGCGCGGATACCACGAGATTGATAGCGATGGTCTGCGGACTGCCCCCGGCGGCGGCATTATTCGCGTCGGATCCACTGAGCACCACCTGGCCCACGTAAGTGCCGGGCGTCAGAGAACTGGCATTGATGTTGACAGTGACTTGTCCGGTCTGCCCGGCGGCGATGGTCCCCCCGGTAGGAGAAGCACCCAGCCAGGACGATGCCAGTTGATTGACCGTCGTATGCCATAGCAGCGAACCGCCGCCAGTATTGACAATCGTCACTGTCTGACCCGGAGGGTTAGCCTGCCCCTGGACGGCGGTAAAGTTAAGGTTTAACGGCGAGGCGCCCATGACCGGGGCCGTCGGCGGCGGCGCAGCCTGCACCGTCAATGCAACGCTTACCGACTGCGTGCTCTGCGCGGTTGTCAGCGAAATTGTCGCGTTGTACGTCCCCGGCGTGAGGCCGTTGATATTGACGCCTACCGTTGTGGTCGTGCTCGCCGATCCCGATAACTGCCCGTTGGCCGGCGTAATCTTCAGCCAGGACGCCGAAGAGGCTGCCTGCCACGCGACGGCCCCCGAACAGCCCTGGGTTGCAGCCAGATTCAACGCCTGGTTGCTCGGGTTGCTGCCTCTGGCAACGGCGGTGAACGAGAGGCTGCCAGCGCTCAATGCCAGCGAGCAGGCCGGCTGCACGGTGAAGGAAACATTGACGTTCTGCGGGCTATTGAGCGCCCCATTGGCACTGAATACCAGAATATTCGTATATGTTCCCGGTAGCAGGTTGTTCTGCTGCGCCGTTATCTTGATAGAACTCGATTCACCTGGCAGCACTACTCCCGATATCTGACTGATGCTCAGCCAGTTCGCATTCGCAGTAGGCGTGGCCTGCTGACTCGGCCCCGCCGGAGTATTACGCGTCAGCGACCAGGAAAGAGGCTGCGTGCCCGGATTGCTCACGACGAGGAACTGAGCCGCCGGATCGGGCGCGCCGCTCTGCGCCGCAAAGGAGAGCACGGCTGGCGTGACCGTCAGGACAGCGCTGGCCCCTGTTGGCAGCGGGCGCACCGTCATTGTTACCAGCAGGTCCTGTGGTGGACCGACATCGGAAGAGAACGTGAGCGTGGCCTTATAGTCGCCCGGCTTGAGGCCAGCCGTCTGCGCGCCTACCGAGATCGTCTGACTATCGCTAAAGACGCCCTGGTTCGGAGAGAGCATCAGCCACGGCTGATCACTGCTCGCCGTCCAGGTGATGGCTCCGTTGCCGGCGTTGTGCAGTGTAAACGGCTGAATAATGTTCGCTCCCTGGATGGCGGCTCCCAGATCCAGTTCGCTCACCCCCAGCAGCAGGTGCGAGGGACGCGTCGGCCCCCCGGCCACGCGCAGCATCGCATTCGCCGTATAGCGCGTCGCGATATCCTCGGCGACAATGGTATGAAAACCGGGCTGCCAGTTGTTATCGATGAATACCGTAGCCTGCGCCGCTCCGTTCTGTCCCAAAGGCAGGATGGCCTTGCCCGTATTGAGCAGCAGCGGCTCCCGGATATCGTGCGTCAGGAAGACGCGGCCAGAAGGAGAAAAATGCTTAACATACACAGTGATACTCTGGCCGTAAGTAACGACACTTGATGAGAGTGTAAGGGTAGGAGGACCGCCGGGCGCCTCCTGTGGATGATGACCACGCAGGAAGGCCATCGAAAGCAGCACGCTGTCTATCGTCAGGGCCAGGACGGCCATTATAGCCAGGAACGCGAAAGCGCGGCGCAGGCGCTTTGTGCCCCTGCGCGCCTGTGGCAGCGAGCGCGTTGCCAGCCCCTCGGCAATAGCGCGCTGCATATCTTCCTCTTCGATACGCGCGGCCTCGGCGCTATCAGGAAAACGACGCGTCATGAGGGGATCATTCTGGCCGTTCCACACATCCTGCTCGCCGGTATCTCCTCCCTGCAACCAGGGCCAGAGATCGGGAAGATTATTCGCCTGCTGCTCACCCTCGCCCCGCTCGTCATCCACGCCCTCTTCGCTGCCGGGCAGCGGCGTGTTGTTGCGTTCGACCTCCGAGGAAATATCACGCAGCGGCGTCAGGCGGGCGGCGCGCGGTCCACGGGGCCTGTTGCGCTCCACAGCCGCTATGCGCCTGGCCGCGTCATCCAGCCTGCGCAGCGCCTGATCTACTATAGTGGCATAGCTATCATAGAGCGGGGGCAGGGGCGTTCGCGGCTCCTCTATTACAGGACAGGGTATAGTACTATTGTCCTGCCCATTGCTCACTTCGCAAGCCTCGTTTTCGGCTATGTCGGAGGACAACATGACCCGGGTAGCAACTCCATCGCTGGAGCCAGCCACATTCATATGCTCACGCTGATGCAACTGCTCCTGTAAGAGCGGCCTGCATTCATCGCAAAATATAGAACTTTCGCTGCACGGCTTATCGCAGCGCAAGCATCGGCCCATGCGCCATCCTTATAATAAATAGAAGCCGAAAATGCCAGATCTACACTAATAGAACGCGGCAATAGCGCAGTTTGTCACATCAAGCAGGCGGCGTTACAGAAATTTTCCCCTCGCCAGGGAGGGATGATGAACGTACTCATTATTATGTAGAGGGGGCGCTGCGAGCGTGCAGCGCCCCCTCTACATGACTTTTATTGCTCTGCATCCTAGCGCAGAACGGCGCCGAACTCCTCGTGCAGCGCGTGAATTATGCGCTCCTGCAAGGCGTTGGCCTCGGCATCGGTCAGCGTGCGATCCTGCGACTGGTAGACCAGCGAGTAGGTCAGGTTCTTCTTGCCTGCCGGGATGGGTTCGCCGGTGTAGACATCGAAGAGCGAGGCCGAGCGCAGCAACTCGCCGCCGCTGCGCATGATCGCATCGTGGATATCCTGCGCGGGCACCTGCTCATCGACGACCAGGGCCAGGTCGCGCGTCAACTCCTGCTGGCGTGAGATCGGCGCGTAGACCAGGCGCGCCGGGACAGCAGCGTAGAGACTCTCCAGGTCAAGCTCGCACAGGTAGGCACGATACGGCAGGTCGTAGCGCTGCTGCACCAGCGGGTGTACTTCGCCGAGCACGCCTACCGGGCTGAAGACCTCTTCGCCCCCGGCGGCGCGGCGCGGCAGCTCCAGCAGCGCGCAGCGCCCCGGGTGGAACGTGGGATGCTGCGTTGACGTGAAGCGGTAGCGCCTGATCTTCAAGCCGGCCAGCAGTGTCTCCACGACGCCTTTCAGATCGTAGAAGTCCGCCGGGCGCGATAGCTCGGGTATCCACGAGATATCCGCCGGTCCGCAGAGCACAAAGCCCACGCTGCGCCGCTCATCCGGCAGCCCCGCACTATCGGCAGATGGCAGGTAGCGCCGCCCGATCTCGAAGAAGCGCAGGCCCGCGCGGCTGCGCTTGCTATTCTCCTGCACCGTCTCCATCAGGTTGCTCATCAGCGTGAGGCGCATGCTTTCCAGGTCACTGCTCAACGGATTCGTCAGCACAACCGCCGGAATGCTGTTCGGATCGAACTCGGCCACGGCCTTCGTCGTTCCGTTTCCACTGGCAGCGACGACTTCCCGCGCGGTTCCCTCAATGCCAACGGGCGCCTGGAGCAGCACGCGTGCTGAAGCGGCGTCGGGATACGCCAGCAGATTGACCATGCGTGCGCGGCTGGTCAGGGCGTAGGAAACGATCTCGTTCAGGCCCGCACCGATCAGCAGGTTGCGGACCTCCTGCTCGCGCTCGAACCAGTTATCCGTGCCCGGCTCCGGTAGAGGACCGGTCGGGATCGTGCTGGGGATCTTATCGTAGCCAATCAGGCGAATAACCTCCTCAACAAGATCGGCGCCTTCGTCGATATCCGAGCGATAGGTCGGCACGGTGACGAGCATGCTCTTGCCATCTTCGTCGAGCGCGACAGTGAAGCCGAGCGCGCTCAGCGTCTCGACAACCTCCTGCTGCGTGACCTTCATACCCACGAGCCACTCCACTTCATCGACGGAGAAAGGGATGGTGCGCGGCCTGACGGGCCTGGGATAGCAGTCCACAATGCCGGGATGCACGGTCCCTCCGGCCAGTTCCGCCATCAGTTGCGCGGCGCGGTTGGTTCCGGCGATGACCAGTTCGGGATCAAGGCCCTTCTCGAAGCGGCTGGAAGCGTCGGTGCGCAGCCCCAGCGCCAGCGAGGTGCGGCGCACATTCGCGCCCTTGAAGTTCGCCGACTCCAGCAGCACCGTCGTCGTATGCTCGTTGACCTCGCTTTTGGCTGCACCCATCACGCCGGCAATCGCCGTCGGCCCCGTCGGATCGGTGATGAGCAGCATATCGGGCGTGAGTGCACGCCTGACATCATCGAGCGTCGTGATGCTCTCGCCCTCGTGCGCGCGCCTCACAATGATGTGATGTTCAGGCACGAGCGTATAATCGAAGCCATGCAGCGGCTGCCCGAACTCCAGCATGACGTAATTGGTAATATCGACGACGTTATTGATCGGGCGCATGCCCGCCGCCAGCAGCCGCCGGCCCATCCAGCTCGGCGAGGGGCCGATCTTTACCCCGCTGATGACACGCGCGGTATAACGCGGGCAGAGGTCGGGATCCTCGATTGTTACCTTGACCATCTCTGAGGCCGGCGTCCCCTGCTCGTGCAGCGCCGGCTGAGGGATGCGCAATTGCTTCCCCGTCAGCGCCGCGACCTCGCGCGCGATGCCGATCACCGACGAGAGGTCTCCGCGATGTGCCTTGATGGCGAAATCCAGCACGACCTCGCCAAGCACATCAACGAGCCTCTGGCCTACCTTCGTATCGGGATCGAGGATATAGATGCCGGAATGATCGCTGCCCAGCCCCAATTCACGCGGTGAGCAGAGCATACCCTGCGAGAGATAGCCCATCGCGCGCTTCTCGCCGATCACCAGATCCCCCACGCGCGCGCCGATCATCGCCAGCGGCACCTTGTCGCCCGGCCTGATATTCGGCGCGCCGCAGATCACCCCCAGCTCCTGCGTTCCCGTCGTGACGTGTGTATAGCTGAGGTGATCCGATCCCGGCACCTTCTCCAGATGCGTAATCTGCGCGGTGACGATCCTGTCGCCCCACTCTTTGCCGATGTAATCGATGGCCTCGACCTCCAGTCCGGCCATCGTCAGTGTGTGCGCCAGCGCCTCCGGCGTCATATCTATGTCAACATAATCTCTGAGCCAGCTCAGCGGTACTCTCATGATGAATAACTCCTTAAGAGGTGTCTGATCCTCCCCGGGCCGTTCGCGCGGTTTCGCCGCGCCGTAGGCGCGAGCAAGCGAGGTGTAGGAAATCAGACACACTATTTAGAACTGCCGCAAGAAGCGCAGATCGTTGCCAGAGAAGAGGCGGATCTCGCCAATGCCGTATTTAATCATGGCGATACGCTCCACACCCATGCCGAAAGCGAAACCGCGATATCTCTCAGGATCGTAGCCGACTTCGCGCAGCACCCTGGGATGCACCATGCCGGAGCCAAGCATCTCTATCCAGCCGCTATATTTGCAGACGCGGCAGCCCTTCCCGTCGCAGATCGGACAGTCGATGTCAGCCTCCGCGCTCGGCTCGGTGAATGGGAAGTAGCTGCCCCGGAACCGCACGCGGCGCTTCTCACCGAACAACTCGCGGGCGCAGCGCTCGATACAGCCTTTCAGATCGGCCATCGTGCAGTATTCATCGATTAGCAGCCCCTCGATCTGATGGAACATGGCTTCGTGCGAGGCGTCGATGGCTTCGTGACGGTAGACCTTGCCGGGCACGACGACGCGCACAGGAGGCAGCATCTGCTGCATGACGCGTATCTGCATCGGCGATGTCTGGGTGCGCAGCAGGATATGGCCGGGCGCGATCCAGAAGGTGTCCTGCATATCGCGCGCGGGGTGATCCGCCGGGATGTTGAGCGCCTGGAAGTTGTAATAATCGGTCTCTACTTCTAATCCCTGCAATATCTGGAAGCCCATTCGGGCGAAGATCTGTGTGACCTCCAGCATGGTGCGCGAGAGGGGATGCATATGCCCGGCGGGCGCGGCTCGCCCCGGCAGCGTCACATCGATGCGCTCCTGCTCCAACGAGCGCAGCAGTTCGCGCTGGCGCAAGGCTTCGCGCTTCACAGCAAGGCGCTGCTCCAACTCGCGCTTGACCTCGTTGATCTTCTGGCCCACGACGGGGCGCTCTTCCTTCGAGAGCTTCGGCATGACGGAGGAGAGATTCTTCAGTTCGCCGCGATTACGCCCCAGGTAACGCGTGTCCCACTCATCCAGCGCCGCCGACGTGTTGATCGGCTCAAGCTCCTCGATGGCGCGCGTGAGCAGCCGATCAAGCTGCTCCAGCAAGTCTTCAAGTTGTCCTATCATATATCCTCCGTAGAATCAAAAAAACCGACAATCGTCAACAGGACGAAGTTGTCGGTATTGCAAGCTCCGTGGTACCACCCGTATTGAATCGAGCGCAGCGCTCATCCCCTGACACAAAGCGCAGCGTTTTCGATTCCGCTCGGCTCGCCCGCTAACGGGGGACATCCGGGGCTGCCTACTCGCTAACGGATTTCAGCAGCCGGCTCCGGGGTGAACTTCGACGCGCATTCTTGCGAAAAGGCTTGCAGTCGATGGCCCTTTCTCCCTGAGCATTCCCTGTGCGCCTACTCTCCCCATCCTCGCCTTTTATGCTATTTTATATTAGAGTAGAGTATACCAGATCCGCCGCTGAAAGTCCAGCACTTTTAAGAGCATGCCTGCGGCGCTGCATCCTCTCTTGCCAGGTGCTCGCGCGGCTCCGTCGCGCAGACCTATAGTGTAGTGTGGGAAATGTGCGGCTCCGCCGCACATTTCCCACACTACATATAAATAAGGCGAGCGCCGCAGGCGCGAGAACGCTAATACCCCAGAAGATCCTGCAATTCCTTTTCACACTGCTTGCTGAGCGGAATCATCGTCTCCTTCTCATCGTTGAGCAGCAGCGTATAGCTGTTACGTGTATATTGAATGACAGCCTTGATGTGCTGGAGGTTGACGAGATAGGCGCGGTGGGCCTTAAAGAAGCCACGACCAGCCAGGCGGCTCTCCAACTCCTGCAAGGTGAGGTTGGTGGTAGCCTCCTCGTGCGCCGTATGCAGATACGTCTTGCCATCGCGGCTGGTGGCATAGAGCAGATCGCCGGGATCAAAGAGCATAATGCGATCCTCTTTGCGCGCCGGCACCTTGTAGGGCGTCAGGCGTTCGGGCGCAACCGGCTCTTTGCTCCCATCGGTCGCAGTGTAGCTGTTAATGATACGGCCATCACTCAGCTCTACTACGTGCGTGCAGCATTTGCCAGCCCATGCCAGGTCATCAGCCGTCAAGAGGACGGCAGTTCCCTCGCTCGCGATCTGCGTAATCAGCCGGGCAAAGAGCGCCTGCGTATCGATATCGGCACGCAAGACGGGTTGATCGAGCAGGCACAACGCCGGGCGGCAGAGCAGGAGGCGCGCGAAGGCCAGGCGCCGCTGCGCTGACGGAGTGAGCTTATTGACGGGGCGCTGCGCCTGGTCGCTCAGCCCGATCAGCGCCAGGGCCTCATCGATCTTGCTGCTGGGTGCCCTGTACAACTGGCGGTAAAATTCCAGATTGGCCCGCACCGAGAGCCGGTCATAGAGCAGGTCCTCTTCAAACATCGCCGCAATGCGCGCTCGCACCGCCGGGACGCGGTAGATATCCTGCTCATCAAGCATGACGGTGCCGCCGCTGGGCAGCAGCATGCCCGCAAGGATACGCACCAGCAGCGACTTGCCGCTATGTGGTGGGCCGACGACAGCCACGACCTCGCCCGCTGCGATATCAAGCTGATCGATAAAGAGCGCGCTGCGGTTCTCTACGATTTTTTC
>DATGLE010000152.1:0-29603 GCA_035294325.1 Ktedonobacteraceae bacterium
TCGAAGTGAGCGGCGCGCAGCAGCGGCGGGAGCATCCAGGCCACACCGATATCGCCGCCATCGGGCGAGAAGCCATAGCCCCGCTTCCAGAGGAACTGGTAAAAGAGGGCATTGGAGCGGGCAAAGGCCGTGCTGGTCGTATAGGTGTCCACCATCTCCGTCAGGCGCAGGATCCCGCCTGGCCGCAAGAGGCGATGACATTCCTGAATAAAAGGGGGCCAGGCTTCGCGCCGCAAGACTGCGAAGAGGTAGCGGGCGTTGAGCACGTCAAATGAGTTATCGGCAAAGTCGAGCGGCTGCGTAATATCCATCACGCCGAAGGAGGCATTCGTCAGTTCCTGTGATGCGGCCCGCGCATTGGCGTAGGCGATCATGGGCCGGCTGATATCGACACCAGCCACCTCAAAGTCGGGATGCTCAAAGGCCACATCGAGCACCCAGCCGCCGGGGCCACAGCCCAGATCGAGCACCTGAGCGTGAGCTGGTAGCTCTGGCAAGCCAGCCAATGGGCCACCCATCGCTTGCGTCGTGAAGCGGTCCTGGTTCATCAAGCGGGCCAGTTCGGCCTCACTCTCAGGATCGAAAATATAGGTATGCCCGCCTGACCTGGCGGGATCACCGGCAGCATTCGGCATCGCATTCTCTTTTCTTCAAGGTCTATATCCGCATGTTTGCTCCTGCTTTCATCTCCTGCTGAAAAGCAGGGAGCGGGTCTTTTCTCTGGAGCAGCGCGCCAGATAGACGGTGTTGCATGTATTGCTATCATAACCGGAGCCGTTCCCGGGTGTCAAGCCAATCAGATGATGTGTCTTTGGCGCGTGAGGAAGAGGGAGCAGGAATGAAGGAGAGCGCTCGTAACCAGAGCCTGCATGAACGGTACAGGCTCTTTTCTATCATTCGGAAATGGTACAATGACACAAGCATTCAGGTGTCAGTATGTAACCGAGCATTTGATCTCCTCTTACCTGAAAATGAGGAAGGAGTCCACGCTATGGCAGGTCCATCCTTTATCATCCTTCTGCCCTCCCCTTTGACAGAGGCGCAGATCCATGCATTGGATGGATGGCTCAACACATTCGCTCTCGCTCTAGAAACGCATAAGAATACGACTGGCGTATGCGATGAGTGGTTTTTTCGGGTGGAGGATGCAGGTGAGCTAGGACTTCCGGGCAAGTTCCGTACATGCATGATCGGCCTGGCCCTGGTTGAGCCTTCACGAGAATGGGACGGAGACCTGGAAGAGCAGATGATGATACGGCTGGGATTCTGGCCCAGACAGGGCATCAATGTCTATGCCATGTGCAAAAATTTCCCGACTGGTCGGGTCACGAGTTATCTGGTTCTACGGCTGATGGAGCGCTATGAGGGATATCTGGATTTTTGTACGAGTGAAAGGGTATCTCAGAACAGTAGAATTGATACAGAAGAGCATCATCTTGAATCTCCTCTCCCTGGAAAGGGGTATACCATACGTTACTGGGCACCGGACCCTCAGCATGCCTTTTCTTTCTCATGCTGGTGGGAAAAAGAAGTGATTGATAAGGAACGGTTGCGCTGGTGGCTGCACCAGGATGAGAGGAGCATCCTCCCTGGCTTTCGTAGTGCGGAGGAGTGATGTTCTCAATGGATCTGGTTGAGCTACTCGTTGACTCCTGATAGAGTACACGCCTTCCAGTATCTGGAAGGCAAGCAGGAGCCTGGCGCTTCATTCAGACTCCTGCTTTGTGCTTCTGCCCTCAGAAAGTGCAATCTCCCCCCAGGTCAGGATAGATTGCGGGCACTCGTCTTAGCGACACGCTCCCTCAATCGTGCGTATCAAAGGCAACTCGATATTCAGAACATCCTGTTGTCGCAGGAAGACCTCGACGCGCTTTACGATAAGGTGCTGGCCGATATGCTTGCGGAGAGCTTTCGCGCTCTCTGGTACTTCCTCTCCGTCGATGGCCGCCTGCCGTGATTGCGAAGGAAGAGGGGCAGGAGTACCAGCTCCATTCCAAACAAGAGGGCCAGCAAACGCATCAATAGTAAAAGGGAAAAGTGGAGCTTTGACGGTATCTCTGCCATCAAGGGCGGGGCCTATTGTAAACCCGTGTTTTAGATGTTAAACTGATTTCCAGAAATGTTTACTTCTATAAAACATAGGGAAAAGAGGCTTCAACGAAGATGGCCGGGAGTCCGGGATTAGATGTCATAAAGACTACCGCTGTGGAGGAAAGAATTCGTCTCATTGGCGCTACTATCCGCGCGAAACGCCGTGAACGCGGTATGTCCTTGCGCGAACTCAGCAAGCGGACGGGCCTTTCTATAGGCTTTCTCTCGCTGGTTGAACGGGGGCTTTCATCGCTGGCGCTCACATCGCTGTCCAATGTCGCAAAGGCGCTCGACATAGAACTATCGAGCTTCTTTCCTGTCGAGGGAGAGGAGGAAACGAACGACAGAGAGAAAACGAAGCCGAAGTCTGGTCAGCTTCCCTATGTGCATAGGGCGGGCGATGGAGAGCAACTGGCGATTATTTCGAGCCTGCGCACCTACAAGATGTTGTCTCCGCGTGCTCCCGGCCTGGTGCTCGAACCGATCTTTGTCACGATGCAACCGGGCGACATCATGGATGAACCATATAGCCACGACGGGGAAGAATTCGCCTATGTGCTCTCTGGCGAACTGGTCTTTCTGATCGATGACACTGAGTATCGACTCGGCCCCGGTGATAGCATCCACTTTCGCTCAACGGTTTCGCACTTGATTCGCAACGACACCGCTGAGCCAGTGCAGGCTATCTGGGTGCTGACACCTCGACTGATGTGAGGAGTTTATGGGTACACGAACTGCAATCGACATCGGCGGCACGTTCACTGATCTTGTTTACCTGGATGAAACAACAGGACAGGTCGGACTGGGCAAGACCTCAACGACGCCCGCGCATTTCGAGGAGGGGGTGCTCACGGCTGTTAACGAAGCGCATCTGGAGGATGTACAGTTTCTCGCGCATGGCACCACCGTCATTATCAACACCCTGACCGAGCGTAAGGGCGCGGTCACGGCACTGATTACGACGCGAGGGTTTCGCGATATCCTCGAAATTCAGCGCGCCAATCGGCCGGATCTCTACAATCTCTTATTTACCAAGCCCCGGCCCTTTGTACCGCGCAGGCTGCGCCTCGAAGTAACCGAACGCATGAATTACAAGGGCGAGGTGTTGCAGCCTCTCGTCGAAGATGATGTGCGCGCGGCAGTCACCGAGGCCAGGCGCCAGGGTGCACAGGCCATTGCCATCTGTTTCTTGCACTCTTACGCCAATCCCGCCCACGAGCAGCGCGCCGCTGAAATTATACGCGAAGCATGGCCGGATGTCGATATAACCGCATCGCATGAACTTACGAATGAATGGCGCGAGTTCCACAGGACCAGCACTGTTGTACTGGATGCGTATGTCAAGCCAGTAGCGCGCCGCTACCTGGAAGCGCTCTCGCGGCGTCTCGACGAGACCGGGATTAAGAGAAATGTGCGTTACGCGATGCAATCGAACGGAGGTATTTCCCGCTTTGAGCTTGCCGGCCGCACGCCGATCAACCTGGTTGAGTCCGGGCCGGTAGGCGGTATCATTGGCGCAGCGGTGATTGGAAAGCTGCTGGATGAGCAGAATATCATCACGCTCGATATCGGTGGAACAACGGCGAAATCTTCGCTGGTTGAACGGGGCACGGTACGCGTGACCAGCGATTATTTTATTGAGCGCACGCCGACGACTGCTGGCTATCCTATCAAAGTGCCGGTGGTGGATATCGTTGAGATTGGCGCTGGTGGAGGCAGCATCGCATGGATCGATCCGGCCGGAGCGCTCAAAGTTGGACCGCGCAGCGCCGGCGCCGAGCCGGGTCCCGCCTCCTATGGTCGTGGCGGAACAGAGCCAACAGTCACCGATGCGAACGTGCTTGTTGGCCGCATCAATCCTCACTATTTCCTCGGCGGCCAGATCCAGCTTGATGTAGAGCGCGCCCGCACAGCGATGGAGACCATAGCAAAACCGCTTGGAGTCAGCGTTGAGGAGGCAGCTCTCGGTGTTATCCGTATCGCCAATGCCAACATGATCCACCTTCTCAAGCTGGTTTCGGTGCGCCAGGGACGCGATCCGCGTGAATTTGCGATGGTAGCCTTTGGAGGTGGCGGATCGATGCACGCCACAGCTCTCGCCAGGGATCTGCGCGTGCCGCGCGTCATCGTGCCGGTTGCTCCAGCGCATTTCTCAGCATGGGGTATGCTGATGAGCGATATCCGTCATGACCTGGTGCAGACGAGGCTGGCGCGCTCTGATCGTATGGATATCAGCGAACTGACCGAGACCTGGCGCGAAATGGAGGCCAGACTGCATGAGATCTTTGCCGACGAAGGGATTGCCGCACAGGATGTCATCTTTGCACGCTCAGCCGATATGCGCTATCTGGGACAGGAGCATACCGTCAATGTGCCCATTCCCAATGGCGATCTACGTGAGGACCAGCGCGAGGGCATCGAAAACAAGTTCCATGATCTGCACGAGCAGCTCTACACCTTCCGGCAACGCTCGCCTATCGAGTTTGTCAACCTGCGTCTGACTGGCTTTGGCACCGTGCGCAAGCCCGAGCTGCAACGCGTTGCGGCTAACGAAGATATCCAGCGCGCTTTCAAAGGGACGCGCCTCGTCGATTTTGATGACCTCGGTCGCTATGAGACCAGGATCTACGAACGGGGCCGTCTCGGAGCGGGAGCGCGGCTGGAGGGACCGGCGGTGGTTGAGGAACCGGCGGCCTCAACGGTAGTCTTGCCAGGACAGAAGCTGCATGTAGATACATCTGGTAATCTCATAATTGAAACGGGAGTTTGAGCATGGCGCAAAAAATGGCACAGGCCGGGAGCGCAGATATCGACCTCTTCACTATCGAGATTGTGAAGGATGCGCTCGTTGCTATTGGTGACGAGATGTTCATCGCCTTGCAGCGCACATCCAAAAGCACCATTATCTATGAGGTGCTCGACTTTGCTTCGGGCCTGACCGACGCGAAGGGGCAACTCATCACCCAGGGCAACGGCGTGACTGGCTTTCTGGGCACACTGACCTTTGCTGTGCGCTCAACGCTGGAGAAGTTCGGGGCCGAGAACCTGCATCCGGGTGATGTAGTGATTACCAACGATCCCTATGGCGGTGGCGGCACACATCTTTCCGACGTTTCGCTGATCGTGCCCATATTCTATGAGAACCAGCTGGTAGCTTTTGCCGCCAGCAAGGCGCACTGGACAGAGGTAGGGGGCAAAGATCCGGGTTCCTGGACTACCGATTCCATCGAGGTCTTTCAGGAGGGCCTCCAGTTTCCATGCGTGAAACTCTATGAGGAGGGCCGCCCCGTGCAGAGCCTGATTGATTTGATCGCGGCCAATGTGCGCCTGCCAGATATGACGCTGGGCGATATGTATGCGCAGGCCGCCTCGCTGCATCTGGGTGAGCGCCGTTTTCAGGAGCTATGCGCGAAGTATGGCCTGGATGTGGTTCAGAGTTCTATCGAAGCTTTGCTCGATTACGGGGAGCGTATGACGCTGCTGGAACTGGCGAAGTTGCCCAAAGGCGTCTATGAAGCCGAGGATTGGATTGATGATGATGGCATCGGCAATGGCCCGTTCCCGGTGCGCGTCAAGATCACCATCACCGATAGCGAGTTCATCTGCGATTTCACCGGCACGCATCCGCAGGTGCCGGGGCCAGTCAACTGTGCGCTCACGGGCCTGCATTCCGGGGTGCGCACGATGCTCAAGGCCATCACCAGTCCGACCATTCCGGTCAACGAGGGCTGCTTCCGCCCGCTGAAAGTCATCTGCCCTCCGGGCACAATCTTTACCGCCGAGCGGCCAGCCGCCGTTTCGACCTACTGGGAGACAATGAACTATGTGACCGATCTGGTCTGGAAGGCGCTGGCCCCCATTGTGCCTGATCGTTTGAGCGCCGGGCATTTCCTCTCCGTTTGCGGCATCGTGCTGGCCGGAATTCATCCCGATACCAACGAGCTGTTCTTGCTCGTCGAGCCGCAGGCCGGTGGCTGGGGTGCGGGAGCGGCCAAAGATGGTGAGTCCGGGCTGATGTGCGTTGGCGATGGCGAGACCTATGTTATTCCGGTTGAGATCGCCGAGACGCGTTATGGCATTCTCGTAGACCGCTACGAACTCGATACAGCCCCTCATGCCGGAGCCGGGCGGCATCGGGGTGGGCGCGGCTGTATTCGTGATTACAGGGCGGTTGCCGACAATGTAACGTTGACCGCCACGTTTGGTCGCCATAAGTACGTGCCGTGGGGCGTTAACGGCGGTCAGGAGGGATCGCGTAACGAGGTACGCTTCTTCCACGCCGACGGGCGCGAAGTTGTCGTTGGCAAGTGCGCCCGCTATCCGCTCAAACGCGGTGAGGTGGCGCGGCTCATCACGGCCACCGGCGGCGGGTGGGGATCGCCGCTGGAACGGCCCGTGGAAGAGGTCATCGAAGATGTGCGCGATGGCTATGTAAGCCTTGAGCAAGCAAAGCGAGATTATGGGGTCGAGCTTGATCCGCAGACGTTCGCCGTCATTCAACTGAGCGAAGAAAGGAGCGCGCGTTCATGAAGCACTCGCCAGCAAGGCATCAGACCATCTTTATCCCTCCATAGTGCCGCGTAGAGCAAGCATCTGGTCTCACCGCCAGCAGGAAACCCTACCAGGGAACCTGTCACTGATCGGTAGTAGGATCTACAAAGACACGTATTCGCGTGTCATATTGGGAGGTGTGCAGCAATGCAAACCACAAATAAGCAGGTTGAACTTATTCAACGCAGGCCCATTCTCAGCGCCCGGCAGATTGCTGTAGCGGTAATTTTCGGGGCTATCGCCGCCGCATTTGAGTTGCTCCAGATTACCATCCCAGGATATCTCCCCGGCGTGAACTTCAATCTTGGCGGTATCTGGTTAATGCTCTCGACCATGATCGGCGGCCCGATAGTTGGTGCAATTGTCGTCTTCGTAGATTCGGTGACAGGTCAGGTTGGTATCATTGGCTGGCCCGGCTATATGATCCATGTGCTGATCCTGGCTGCTTTCTATCCAATGGTGTATCGTGTGACGAATGTGCCCAGGCGACTCGGGCTGTTTTTGCTCCTGACTGCCGTTGCACTCTTCTTCCAGTACTGGTGGTGGATCGGCCTCTATTCGTTTGTGCTCAAGATCATCCCCTTCCAGGCCCAGATCAGCCTCCAGTTCGGCTATGCCTACTGGATTTACCTGGTAATCTATTTTGTGATCCCTGCCATCCTGCTAGCGGCTGTGCCGAAGTATGTCGCACCGCAATGGCGCTGGCCCTGGCAGAAAGAGAAGGAGGAAGAGAGCGAGGTAAGTCAGGTAAGCTAAGCGCTGACAGCACAAAGAAGGGGGCACAGGTGCTAATCATACTCCTGTGCCCCGGTAGAGAGGAGGAAGGTTATCTCGTGCCTGACGAGGAACAGGTGTATTCGCTCAAGTACGACAATTTCACCTTTGCATATGGAGAAGAGGGTCAGAACGTCGTTCACGATATAGCTATTGATCTGCCAGAAGGTCGCGTCCTGCTCATCACAGGTCCCAGTGGCGCCGGAAAGACCACAATCTGCCGCGCTGCTAACGGCCTGATCCCTCACGAGTTTAAGGGGAAGATGCGCGGACAGGTCACGATTGCCGGGAAGTATAATTCGCGGAAGTTCGGCGTAAGTGCGCTCTCGAAGATTGTGGGGGTGCTCCAGCAGGACCCGGAGACGCAGTTGTTCAATCCTACCGTCGAAGATGAGATCGTCTTTGGCGCCTGCAATTACGGGCTGCCCGTGGATACGATTCGTGAGCGCACACGGCATCTGCTGGAGTTGACGCGCCTGAGCGCTCATAGTCGCAAGAACCCGCACAATCTCTCGGGAGGTCAGCAGCAGGCTTGCGCACTGGCGGCGATTCTGTCCTTTGATCCCGCAACACTTATTCTCGACGAACCAACGTCGAACGTCGATCCGTTGGGGAGCCAGGAAGTGCTTGCCCTGGTGGCGCGTCTGGCTCGTGAGGAGGGCCGCACAACTTTGCTGGTAGAGCATAAGCTTGAGGAGCTTGTCCATCTCGTTGATGAGATGATGGTGATAGATAAGGGGAAGATCCTGCATCGAGGAACCGTGCGCGAGGTGCTTGAACACGTTGAATACATCGATGCAGTGGGCTTGAGCGTACCGCAGGTCACGCTGCTTGCGGCCAGGCTGCGCTCGGCGGGTTGGCCGCTTGAGACACTGCCGCTTGATATTGATGAGGCCATCGCTGTACTGAAACCACTGGTCGATCAGGAGAGCCTGGCCCGACTGCCCGTACCACCTCCGCGCCGTGTGCAGCACAGCAGCGATGAGGTCGTCGTTGACATTGAGCATCTAACACACGTCTACAAGGACGGCACGCAGGCGGTGCGCGATCTCAATCTCAAGATTCGGCGCGGCGAGTTCGTGGCGATCCTGGGGCAGAATGGCTCGGGCAAGACGACGCTGGTGAAGCACCTGAATGGATTACTCAAGCCTGCTGCCGGCTCGGTGAAAGTGGCAGGGCTGGATACCGCAAAGGCTTCAATCAATGAGATGGCAGTGACCGTTGGCTTCATTTTCCAGAATCCCGATACTCAAATCTGCAAGTTGAAGGTCTACGATGAACTGGCCTTTGGTCTGAAAAACGTGGGCCTGTCCGATGCCGAGGTTGCAGAGCGCGTCAGGCAGGCCGCCGAAGAACTGGCGATTTCACATCTGCTGGATAAGAATCCTTTCCTGCTGAGTATGGGCGAGAAGCAGCGGGTAGCTGTTGCCTCTGTGATTGCGATGCGCCCGGCTATTCTGGTGCTCGATGAGCCAACCACCGGCCAGGATTTCAAAAGGGCGAAGGATATTATGGATCTCGCTGTGCGTTTCCATGAAGAGGGTCAGACCATCATTGTCATTACCCATGATATGAATCTCGCCGCCGAGTATTGTGATCGCGTAATCGTGATGGCGGAGGGAAGGATTATTCTCGATGCGCCGACGCGCGAAGCTTTCCTGGCTCGTGATGCGTTGCGCGCCTCGTCGCTGCGCCCGCCACAGGTGACGCTGCTGGGCGAGGCGCTGGGTTATCCGCATGCGTGGCTCACAGTGGATGAAGCGTTCTCGACATTAGAAACTGTTCGCATGGGGGCCAGTCATGGCGCTTGAAATTGCCTATCAGGATCGAGGCACCTTTATCCACCGGCTCGATCCCCGTGTAAAGCTGCTCTGGTGGCTATCGATCAATATCACACTTGCTACCTGGAATGATCCGATCTGTCTTTTCTTATTGCTTGTCAGCGTGTTCATTTATGGACGCGTAGCGGGCATCCCCATCAGACAGAGCCTCTCGAACTTACTGCCGGTGCTGCCGTTCATTATCTTTGTGCTGCTGGCGAATCTGGCTTTCTGGCGACCGGAACATGGCGTGGCAGCGCACCAGATCGGCTATATCGTCCCACCGGGAACACCGGTCATTCCCGCCATCCCTATTTATTGGGAGACCATCGTGTTCTCTATCGGGACGATCCTGCGCCTGCTAATCCTGGTATCGAGTTCGCTTCTGCTCATCAAGACCGTCTCGCCTTCGGAACTGGCGCTGGCAGTCACGAAAATGGGCATTCCGCCGGAGATCGGCATGGCGCTCTCGATGACGATTGCTTACATTCCTGTGGTGGTGGGCCAGTTGCTCTCGGTGATGGAGGCGCAGCAGTCGCGCGCATGGAAAGTGAAGACCTCGAATCCTGTCGCACGCTTTCGGGCCTACGTCTCGATCTCGATCCCGACCTTTTTCCGCTCCTTTCAGGCCGCCGAGTCGATGGCTGCGGCGATGATGTCGCGTGGCTTCGGCTACGATATCGATCATCGTACCGAACTCACCCCGACGCGCTTTCAGACACGGGACTGGATCCTGGCGGCGAGCTTCGCGGCCTTCCTGGTGGTCGGCTTCCTGCTCGGTTTCTTTGGCATCGTGCGGTATACGCTCACCATGCATGTGCTCGGTTTCAGCTAGATAAGTGATCTGAGACCTTTCTCGAAGCGCTTGATCGGGCAGCGAGTCACTATTTGCCGCTGAAAGTATAGCTGCCCGGCGCGGCGAGCCTGTCGGGCCTGAGAGCAAGAACCTCATTCTGTGTGCAGGCTGATCTCCGCGCACAGGTCACTGAACTTTTCCCCTGGCGGCAACCGGCCAGATGGCTGTCAGTTTTCCATCGCGATAGGCATAATAGAAGTCGTGCAAATTAATCGTCGGATCGATATGACTGGGAATAAGCTCGACACGATCTCCTATCTCAAGCGGGGGAGGCTCCGATACTTCGCTCTCATCCCAGGTTAAGATGCCATGTTCGTCGCCTCCCGGCCGATATTTCACACCAGGAAGTCCTCCGGGTTCGGCGAACCCGCTATCCGTTGTCAGCGCTTTGAGGCCGGCATCGACAACCGCTCGATTGGGCGCTGGCCGGCTGATAACCGTCGAGAGGATGGTCAGCGCATTCGCATACACTGGCCCCAGGGCATTGCGATAATCGGTATCCATAAAGATGAAAGAGCCGGGCTGCACCTCGGTCACGCCCTCGCACGTGGCGCAGATCTCGGCGGTTCCTGTTCCTGCGGTAGTTACAATCTGAATGGGGAAGCCCATATCTCTCAACTGTGCGGCAGTCGTCGTAAGCAATTGCATGGCTTCGCGGCAGCGCCGCGCTCGTTCGCCCGCGTCACGTAAATGCTGTAAATGCCCTTCGTAGCCCTGCACGCCTACCAGGCGCAGGCTCTCCATCCGTCCGATATGTCGCGCCAGGGTGAGGGCCTCCTCGCCGGGCTGGACGCCGGTGCGGTTCTGCCCGACGTTGAGATCGAGCAGCACGTCGAGGTGTAGCCCGGCGTCGTGTAGCGCCTCGTTCAGCGCCTGCGCCCCGGCGGGGCTATCAACCACGACTTTGATGCGGGGGTGCTCCTGCACCAGCGCTGCCAGCCGGGCAAGCTTGGGTTTGCCCGCGATTTCGCTGGTAATCAGCAGGTCTTCGATGCCAGCCCCGGCCATGACCTCGGCCTCGCTGACCTTCGCGACGCAGCCGCCGATGGCTCCGGCATCCAGCAAGAGGCGCGCCAGGTCGGGACTCTTGACTGTTTTCAGGTGCGGCCTGACGTTTACCTTGCTCGGCCGCAAGCGCTGCATTAATCTGGCAATATTCTCTTCCATCAATGCCTGGTTAACAATCATAGCGGGCGTATCCAATGCCTCTAACGGATCGCCCGGCCGGGGTTGATACATGCTACTTGCCCTCGCTCTAGTTAACGCCATGTGCCTGTTTTTGTGCGCCGCAGGCGCACCCTTCGGTGAAGAGCCGCGCAGCGGTGAGCGGTCAGCGAAACTGGCACATGGCGTTAGTTAAGGATCATCGGTCTGCTGCTATTTTATCATCTCTAAGAAGGTGTCCGAGGCTCGGTGCTCTCGCCGCGCGTAGGTGTGGCTCCGCCGCACCAGGGATCACAGCAGAGGTAGACCTGGCAGCATTGATCGCCAGCCTCAGAGGGGCGCCGGTGTAGCTCCGCTGCACCAGGGATCTCAGGGGTGGTGTGGGCACATGCGCTGCGCGCATGTGCCCACACCACCCCTGAGATCCAGCGAGCGCCGCAGGCGCGAGCATGTAATGGGGCTGGCAATCGGACACATTCTTAAAAGAATAAAGAATAAGGTGGGAAAATTATATCCCGTACCATTCCTCAGCTTTGTGGCGTGTTTCTAGTAAAGGTGTGATACTATGTAGAGGCGCGATGCTCTATGAGAGCGACGAAGATTTTCTCTTCCAGGATGTGATTATGATTACCAACCAGCCTAAGAAGCGTATCCTGGTCGTTGAGGATGAGGCTAATATCGCGCAATTTCTGAAACGTGGGCTGACATACAAGGGCTTCGATGTAAGGGTAGCATGGGGGGGAGAGCAGGCGTTGCAGGAGGCACGGGGCTTCTCACCCGATCTGGTGGTGCTGGATATCATGCTCCCCGGCATGGATGGCTACGAGGTCTGCCGCCGCCTGCGAGCAAGCAGCGACGATAGGTTACAGATCGTGATTCTGACTGCTAAAGATGAGCTATCGGATAAGGTGATCGGCCTGGATAGCGGCGCTGACGATTATGTCACGAAACCCTTCGTGTTCGAGGAACTGCTGGCGCGTATTCGTGCCCGGCTGCGGCGCTCGGAGGCGAAGAACCAGCATGCGCGGCAGATCGTGGTGGGGGATCTGGTGATAGATACGGCGGCGCGCCAGGTATGCCGTGGTGGGGAGCCAATCGAGCTGACCATGCGCGAGTACGATCTGCTGGAACTGCTGGCGCAGCATGCCGGACAGGTTTTGCCCAAAGAAGTCATTTTTGAACGGACCTGGGGCTACGATAACGAGGCGGGCCTGGAAATCATCAAGGTGTACATCAATTACCTGCGCAGCAAGCTGAACGCAGGCGGAAAACCCGATATGATTTACACGGTGCGAGGGGTGGGTTATATGCTCAAGGCCCCTTCCGGCCTCTGAGGACGTAGCTACATGAGCAGAGTAGTACGATGTCAGAAGCTCTACAGACCGAGAGAGAGAGAATAGCGCCGCCGGAGAAGGGCCTGCCTTTATTCGTCGCCA
This sequence comes from Ktedonobacteraceae bacterium, assembly GCA_035294325.1. Classification (GTDB taxonomy): domain Bacteria; phylum Chloroflexota; class Ktedonobacteria; order Ktedonobacterales; family Ktedonobacteraceae; genus DATGLE01. Next base: position 12,693 of record DATGLE010000152.1, read on the forward strand.
TGTGCAGGTCGCTGTTCTCTTTTCGCAAACCACGATCATTGCGCGCGAACCTGGCGCAGTGGAATGCACTGGTGCTGCTACTCACGCTGGCGCTGCTGGAAAGCGTGGTCTATCAGATGGTGACTGCCGGCCTGATAAGCGATCTGGACTCGCACCTTACAGCACAGGCGACCAGGCTGCAAGCCGCCACCGCCCGGTGGAAGGCGAGCGGCACACCCGCCGATCTCAACTTCTTAAAGCAACTGGTACATGGAGATCGCATAAACGAATTTACGGCGAATTCTATTTACATCAAGCTGTTTGATGTTCATAGCGGTCAGCTTCTCACGCTTTCACCGCAGCTTGAGCAGATAAGCATACCATTGAGCCGTTCCGATTTTACAGCAGCGCTGCAAGGCAGGCGTGTGTTGAGCGTGGTGGGGGATCGCGATGGCGACCAGGCCCATACTCTGACCTTCCCGCTCTATGATAAGTCCCGGCTCATGATTGCCATTGCCCAGGTAAGTCAATCGCTGCAAGTGATAAGACAGGTGCAGCCAGTTTTACTGCTGGTGCTCGGTATAGTCGGGCTGCTGGCGGCTCTGGCTTCCTACGCTTTCAGCTTTTACCTCATGAGTCAGGAATTGCGTCCTCTGAGCAGGCTCATTGTGACGATGCACAGGTTGAGCGCCCAGCACTTTGATATCCGTTTTCATCCCGCGCGCCTGACGGTTGAGATTATCATGCTCACCCAGGCTTTCAATCAGATGCTGGATCGCTTGCAGGCAAGCTTCGCGCTCCAGCGCAGCTTTGTCTCCAATGTTTCACATGAGCTGAGGACGCCGCTCACCGCCATTCAAGGGCAGATCGACGTGATGCTGCTCAATCCCGAATTGAAGGGCGAGATGCGTGAGGATTTGCAGGGGGTAAGCGCTGAACTGAGACGGTTGACGCGCCTGGTGACGAATCTGCTGACCAGTGCGCGGGCGGAGGCCGGTATGTTCCCCCGGCCCTTCGATAATGGCGGCCAGATCGTTGATCTGGATGCGCTGCTGGTGGAGGTGGCGCACCAGGCGCGTTTTATCAACCAGCAGATCAGGCTGGAGGTGGAACATCTTGAGCAGGTCGGCGTCCCCGGCGAGGCCGATCTGCTCAAGCAACTGCTCCTCAACCTGGTGGAGAACGCCCTGACCTACACGCCCGCTGGCGGCGAGGTGAAACTGGCGGTGATTCGCTGCGATAGCGTTCCGGCTGAGGTGGTAACGGAAACCGCTGTACGCAGCAAGGAATGGGCCAGACTCAGCGTCTGCGACAGCGGGCCAGGCATCGATCCCGAGGATCTACCGCATATCTTTGAACGCAACTATCGCGGCAGCTACGGTAGAGAAGTGCGCCCCTCAGGTTCCGGGCTTGGCCTTTTTATCGCTCGCTTGATTGCTCATGTTCATCATGGCGCCATCACCATCAACAGCGAGATGGGAAAGGGGACCTGCTTCCATGTCTGGCTGCCCGCTGCCGTGGAGGGCGCCGCTTTCAGGTCATCCTGAGCGCAAGCGAAGTACCTGATGCCCGGACTGTAGAGCTTTCGCTTGTGCCGGGCCTGATGTGGTTGCCGCTCAGGATGACCTGCTTTCATAACCTCTTCCATTTCTTATCCCTTCTAATGCTCGTTCTCATCAACCTCTAATCTCTGGCTTACGCGGCATTAACGATGGGAAACTACACTTTTAGATAGAGGCATGTTGAGAGCGGAAAATAGGAAGAAGACACCCGCAAGGGGTGTCTCTACATTGGGTCTCCCTGATGCCGAAAACATGGAGAGGCGCCCCTTGCGGGTGTCTGCGATGGTTATCCATTGTCCCAAATAATCCTTTCCGTGAAAAGAGGCAGGGGATTGCCCTGGCTGGATCCGGGGGCACCTCGAATCATCGCTATTTTAACGGATTTGATAGCAGTCACTATTTTAACGGATTTGATAGCAGTCACTTTCATATGCTGAGGTGTAAAGAGTTGAAATACCTCCTGAAAAAATGGAAGAGGAGTAATAAATTATGCAAAAAAGAAAACGCGTATTTCCCTGGCCTGCCGATGTTGATGATGGAGTTCTGGTCAGGCAGGTTCTGGCAGGAGATGAGCAGGCATTCGAAATCCTGATGCGCCGCTACCATACGATGGTCTCTCATTGCATTTCTCGCTATCTGGGAGATGGCGATCATATATGGGATGTGATCCAGCAAGTCTGGCTGCGCCTGTATCATGCCCTGCCGCGATTGCATACCGATGGCCCGCTGGGACCGTGGTTGCTGACTGTAGCGCAGCGCTGCTGCCTGGACGAACTGCGCAGGAGGCGCAGGAGGCGCATTGTGGTCTTCTCAGAGTTGGAAGGAGATCCTGACAGCGAAGAACTCGGGCCGCTGGCATTGCTGCCGGATCCGCGTCCATTGCCCGATGAAATTGCAGAGTACCACGAACTCCAGGCTGTGCTCAGGCGTGCGATAGAGACCTTGCCCCCCAGGAGCCAGGCTATTGTGCGCCTGCGCTTTTATGAACAGCTCAGTTTTGCCGAAATCGGGGAGAGGCTGCATATGCCAATGACGACGGCAAAGGTTCTCTTCTACCGAGCGCGCGCGCGACTGGCCTCCATGCTTATCGCGGAAAAGCCCCATACCTCCCGCTGACTGGACGTAAGGTCTACCGCTTTACATGAATTATATATCCTCGACAAAATAACGGTGAGTGCCCGCAACCCTCACACCGTGTGCTCAACATGCTATAATTGAGAGAGCAATGCTATCCAAAGCTGACGCCGTGTGCAAGATGATGCTTGCTGCTGCGCGGTTCGCCGGGAGGTGAAATCGGTGCGCAGACTTCCCCTGCCGGGAGCGTCGCAGGCATACAAAAACAGGCACATCGCATTAAAACTGGTTGTTAAAGAAGGGGGATCAGACGCGATGGCAAGTCTAAATCATCCCATTGACTTGAAGTATAGCAAGACTGATGAGTGGGTTCGTATCGAGGGCGATGAAGCGGTAATCGGTATTACCGACTATGCTCAGGACCAGCTCGGCGACATTGTGTATGTGGAACTGCCCTGGGATGCCGGGCAGAGCGTTGTGCGCGAGGCAAAATTTGGCGATATCGAGTCGGTCAAAGCGACCTCCGAACTGATTTCTCCGGTCAGTGGCACAATTACGAAGGCCAACGAAGCACTGAAGGATCATCCCGAACTTATCAATGATAATCCCTACGGGGAGGGCTGGATGCTGCGCGTCAGGCTCTCCAATCCTGCGGAGCTTGATAGCCTGATGGATGCACCACAATATTTACAATTTCTGGAAGGGCGTTAATCGGGGCGTTTGAGTTCTCCGCGCTCCTCGCGCTTGTGCGTTCGCGAATGTTTATATGTTGGGTGTGGATGCAGGTGCTGCCCGCATCCACACCCAACATATAAACACGATAGGCCCGCTTCAGGGCCAGAGCGCGGAGGAAGAACGAGTATTCACAAGCCCAGGGCCGTTAACAGATAGAGATACCCGGAGTTCGATGATGAGCTATGTACCAAATACGCCGGAAGAGCAGCAGGCGATGCTGGAACACATGGGCCTGGCATCGCTTGAGGAGCTTCTGGCACCGGTGCCAGAAGCAATACGCCTGCACCGTCCCCTTGATCTGCCGCCCGCACTCGCCGAGCCAGACCTCAAGCGCTTGCTAACCGGGATGGCGGCGAAGAATAAAAATCTTGATACCACCATTTCTTTTCTAGGCGCGGGCAGCTATGACCATATCATGCCCAGTATCGTGCCGCACCTGCAACGCCGTTCAGAGTTCGTAACCTCCTACACGCCCTACCAGCCAGAGGTAAGCCAGGGCATGCTCCAGGCGATCTACGAGTTCCAGACGATGGTCTGCCAGATTACCGGACTGGATATCGCCAACGCCTCGCTCTATGATGGCGCAACCGCGCTCGTCGAGGCGGTCATGCTCGCCATTGGCCCCGGTGGTCGCGGCGAGGTCGTTGTATCTACGGGCGTCGATCCACAGTACCGCCGCGTGCTGCACAGCTATGCCTTCGCACGCGGTTTCAGCGTCAGGGAGGTGCCGACGCAGGATGGCGTGACCTCGCTGGAAGCGCTCGATGCCGCCGTCAGTCCCGTGACAGCCGCCGTCGTCATCCAGCAGCCCAACTTCTTCGGCTGCATCGAAGATATGCACGCCATCGAGCCTATCGCGCATAAAGGGAGAGCGCTCTTTGTCGCCACCATCACCGAGCCGGCGTCGCTCGGTATCCTGGCGCCTCCCGGTGCATACGCGGCTGATCTGGCTGTCGGAGAATTGATGAGCTTTGGCAATCCTATGAGCTATGGCGGCCCGGCGCTCGGTTTTATGGCAGCGCGCCAGAAGTTTATGCGCCTCCTGCCGGGGCGCCTCGTGGGCCAGACCGTCGAGGAGGGCGGCGAGAAGCAGACCGGCTATGTGCTCACGTTGCAGACGCGCGAGCAGCATATCAGGCGCGAGCGTGCCACGTCGAATATCTGCACCAATCAATCCCTGCTGGCCGTGGGCGCGACGATCTTTCTGGCCGCGCTGGGCAAGCAGGGCTTCCGCGAACTCGGCGAACTCTGCTTGCAGAAGGCGCACTACGCTTTCCGCGAGATCACAGCCATTCCGGGCTTCTCCGCCGCCTTCAATGCGCCGTTCTTCGACGAATTCGTCGTCAGGGCGCCGGTCTCTCTGGCGCGGCTCCAGCCCCATTTTGAGCGGGCGAATATGATCGGCGGCTATCCCCTGGGCGAAAGCTATCCCGGCATGGACAATTGCATGCTTTTCTGCGTCACCGAGGCGCGCACAAAGGCGGATATCGATGCCCTGGTGAGCGTATTACGGGAGGTGCAAGCATGAGCGTTGAAAAGTTGATTTTTGAGAAGGGAGCGCCAGGGCGCCGCGCCGCCACGCTGCCCGCGATGGATGTTCCTGTAGAGCCTCTGGAGAGCATGATCCCCCCCGGCTTACTGCGTGAGGAGCCAGCGCCGCTGCCAGAGGTGAGCGAGATCGAGGTGGTACGCCACTATACGCATCTGTCACAGCGCAACTTCGGCGTCGATACGGGCTTCTACCCGCTCGGCTCCTGCACGATGAAATATAATCCCAAGCTTAACGAAGATATGGCCGCCCTGCCCGGCTTCGCGCATATCCATCCCTTGCAGCCGGACAGCACTGTGCAGGGCGCGATTCAACTGTGCTATGAGCTGGAGCGCTACCTGGCGGAGATCGCCGGAATGGCGCGCGTCACGCTGCAACCCTCAGCCGGCGCGCATGGTGAATTGACAGGGCTGATGCTCATCAAAGCATATCACCGCAGCCGGGGCGAAGGGCAGCGCAACCTGGTGCTCATCCCTGACAACGCGCACGGCACCAATCCCGCGAGCGCGACGCTTGCCGACTATAAGGCCGTGGTCGTCAGGACGGATCCGCGGACGGGCGGCGTAGATATGGACAACCTGAAGACGCTGCTGGATGCGTATGGCCCGAACGTTGCCGCGATCATGCTGACCAACCCCAACACGCTTGGTATCTTCGATGCCAACGCGGTTGAGATCGCGCGCATGATCCACGAAGTCGGCGGCCAGCTCTACTACGATGGCGCGAACGCGAATGCAGTGCTGGGGATTACGCGTCCCGGCGATATGGGCTTCGATGTTGTGCATTTCAACCTGCATAAGACGTGCAGCACGCCGCACGGCGGAGGGGGTCCCGGCGCCGGTCCCATTGGCGTCAGGGAGCACCTGGTACAGTTCTTGCCGGGTCCCCTGCCGGCGAAGGGCGAGAACGGTTACTACTGGCAAGATCCGGGGCCGCAGTCTATCGGCAAGGTGCGCGCCAACAAGGGCAATTTCGGTGTGCTGGTACGGGCCTATACCTATATCCGTACCAATGGTCCCGACGGATTGCGCCGTGTGGCGGAGAGCGCGATCCTTAACGCCAACTATCTCAAGCACGAACTGGCCTCCGATTATGAGATCCCCTATCCGCTGATATGCCAGCACGAGTTCGTCGCCACGGCCCAGCGGCAGAAGAACGAATCAGGAGTGACGGCTGAGGATATCGCCAAGCGCCTGCTCGACTTCGGCATGTACGCGCCGACGATCTACTTCCCGCTGATTGTGCACGAGGCCATGATGATCGAGCCAACAGAGACCGAGACGCGCGAGACGCTGGACTACTTTGTGAGCGTGATGCGTCAGATCGCGCAGGAAGCGCGCACGAACCCGGAACTGGTCAAGACCGCGCCGCATACAACCGTCGTAGGTCGCCTGGACCAGGCGCTGGCCGCGCGCAGGCCGAACCTGCGCTGGCAGCCGGGCCAGGAGGTGACGCACTGAGACAGCGACATTTTACTTTTTCTTTTTGCCTTTAGTCTGTTGCATATCTATGCTGTTATGTTAAAATAGCGCTATCGCTAAGCGTGTATCCGATTGCGAATAATAGCGCTTGCTCGCGCCGCAGGCGCTCGCCAGGTAGATAGTGTGATATAGCAGAAGCGCGAAGCGCTTCTGCTATATCACACTATCTACCTCTTTGCGTGGCGCAGCCGCGCGTTAGTGAAAGAGGAAAGAAAGCATGGAATATGCCGTTCTGGGCGGTGGGGCACTGGGACTCATGGCTGCGTACCGGCTGGCGCAGGCAGGGCAATCGGTCATGGTTTTTGAGCAGGAGCAGGTTGCCGGCGGGCTGGCTGCCGGTTTTCGGGTCGGCGATGCCTGGCTGGAGAAGTTCTACCATCATCTCTTCCGCACCGATAAGACGGCCATCGCACTCATCGACGAACTGGGGTTGGGTGAGCGGCTGGAGTGGCTGCGGCCTCGCACGGTCAGCCTCGTTGGCGGCGAGATCCATCAACTCGACTCCCCGCTTACGCTGCTGCGCTTCAAGCCGTGGCGCCTGCATGAACGCCTGCGCGTCGCCGCTGTGCTGTCTTATCTCAAAATAGTTCCACCGGCATGGCTGGAGGGGAAGACGGCGGATCCCTGGCTGCGCCGCTGGATGGGTGCGCGCCCCTATAGCATGTTCTTCGAGCCGCTTTTCCTCAGCAAATTCGGCGCGCTCTACGATCAGATTGCGCTGCCCTGGTTCTGGGCGCGCTTCCATGATCGCACGACGCAGTTGGGCTACTTGCGCGGCGGCTTCCAGTTGTTGTACGAACGATTGGCCGGGCGCATCGGGGACATGGGGGGCAAGGTCCTGCTCGGAACGCGCGTTGAGGGCATTGAGCGCGTTGATGGTCGCTGGTGCGTGGCGAGCAATCAGGGGACGTGGAGCTTTGATCGCGTCATCTCGACGCTGCCCACGCGCCTCACCTGCCGTCTGATTCCACAATTGCCCGATGACTACCGCGCGAAGTACGATTGGGGGCAGGCGTATGGCGCACACTGCCTCGTGCTGGCGCTGGATCGGCAGCTTACCGACAGCTACTGGATCAATATCTGTGATCGCGGCTATCCCTTCACCGGCCTGTTTGAGCATACGAACTTCCGCTCGCCGTCCGAGTATGGTGGGCGCCACATCCTCTATCTTGGCAGCTACCGCCCGATGAATGATCCCCTCTTCCGTATGAGCAAAGAAGAGGTCATGGCCGCGTACTTCCCGCATCTCAAACGTATCGTGCCCGCGTTCGATGCGGCATGGGTGCAGGAGAGCTGGATGTTCAGGGCACCCTATGCGCAGCCGATTGTCACAACCGAGTACCGCTCACATATCCCGCCACTGCATACGCCGCTTGAGGGCCTGTGGATGGCGAATATGTTTCAGGTCTATCCGCATGATCGCGGCCAGAACTACTCGTTTGAGCTGGCAGACAGGCTGGTCAAGCAAATTTGCTAGACCTTCCCGGCTCGCGTATTCGCGCGGCTGCGCCGCGCAAAGGATATATTAGTGTGGTGGGGGAAATGTGCTGCGCGCATTTCCCCCACCACACAATACAGAGGGAGAGCGCGGCTGCCCTGAGCGGTCATTCGCACGGCAAAGCTGCGCAAAGGTGAGAGGATGTGGAGTAGAAACATGCGCGCAGCGCATGTTTCTACTCCACACCCTCTCTCTGGCGAGCGCCACAGGCGCGAGGTCAGCTAAAGAGGTATTGTCAAAAAGCGGCTCGGTATGCTATACTAGGCATGAGTCAGGGAAGTGTAGCCTCTCGCTGTGAGGTTCGCGCGTGGAGCCTGGCTCGGCAGGGTAAGGTATAGTAGTGCTTTACTTGCATGGAAGTTTAACCGGGGTGTAGCGCAGGTGGCTAGCGCGCAGCGTTCGGGACGCTGAGGTCGGAGGTTCAAGTCCTCTCACCCCGACCAGGATGGCACGTTATCCCCATCGCAGGGGTACTGGAGCAGCAATTCGTTTGAGAACAGGCGCTATCAGTAACCAGATACGTGTCGCATCATTCTCAACAGGCATAAAGGAGTTCATGTCGATGCAAGAGCATCAACTCCGAACAGCAATTATAGCTCAGGAGTATCTGATACCTCCTGGCGGCGTTTTCAGGATATGTAAAGCATGGCCTGAAACGGCGTATGGAGGCGCTCTTGCTATGCCTGGCTCCCCTGGACATGCAAGCCACTTCCACCCTTATCCATGTGGTCGTTGCGGACAGCGCTAGGCACCCACGGGCTTGAGGCTGTTCCACCTCTCCTGTGCAGTGTTCTTCCTCGCTGCCTGCACCTGTTACCAGCTCTGACAGAGAGGAAGGGAAGCTAATTCATGCCTGTTCTTGTACTGAATTCCTCACTACAACCTCTCTCGGTCATTCCAGAGCGTCGCCTCATCGTTCTGCTATCCAAGCAGAAAGTGACCTTTGTTGATGAGAGTGTTCGTACATTGATCGAGGAGAGTATCGCCGCTCGCCGTCTTGAGCTAGAACGACCTGTCATTGTGCAGTTGCTGGCTAATGTTCGCGTCCCGCGCGTAGCGCTTCAGCCCACGCGCTCAAACATCCTGCTGCGCGATGATGAAACCTGCCAGTATTGCGGCAAGCACACCCGTGACCTGACGCTCGATCATATCATCCCACGCTCGCGCGGGGGGCAGAGCACATGGGAGAACCTGGTGGCGTGCTGCAAGATCTGCAATGGCAAAAAAGGGAATCGCCTGCTCAAAGAGGCGAATATGCGCCTGCTGCGTCAGCCCAGGCCGCTCTCGCAGGAGTACGCGGGCTTCTTCCTGCTGCGTTATCCGAAACTGCGAGAGGCGTATGAGGAGTTCATCATGAGCGCTCAGCACGGGCATGCGCGCGGTATGACCGCATAACCCACCCTCCCTCAAAGCTACGGGGATGCCTCCTGGCATCCCCCGGTTCTCCTATTTGCATCCATTGGTGGTGCCCTCTTCGTACTAGTATCAGAACGCGTTGCTATAACGCGGGCAATGCTGCCACCTTATTTCTTTCTGGAAATTTCTATTTGCGAAAAATTGTTATTATTAATGGATGAGAAAATTTCGTGCTACGTTCTGGTATGGCAGTGTTGTTTTACTGTGAGCCAGCAAAGGTGGTTGCATGCTTGAACAAAAGATCTCGGGCGACACTGTTGAGCGCCCGCCACTCGGTCCTGCATACCTCTGTCTGCACGGGCATTTTTATCAGCCTCCACGCGAAAATCCGTTTACCGGTGCGCTCCCCCTGGAACCTGAAGCAACTCCGTTCGCTAACTTCAATGAAAAGATTACGTCCGAATGTTATCGTCCCAATGCTGAGGCGGGCAATTTTGATGTCATAAGCTTTGATATGGGGCCGACGCTCGCTGCGTGGTTAGAGCAGGCACACCCCGATGTCTACCGGCGCATTATCGAGGCCGACCAGCGCCACCGCGAGCGCTATGGCGTGGGCAACGCGCTGGCGCAGGCGTACAATCACACGATCTTGCCCCTGGCAACGAGCCGCGATAAACGCACACAGATTGTATGGGGCCTGCGGGATTTCGAGCATCGTTACGGCCATAAGCCCCGGGGGATGTGGCTGGCGGAGACGGCTGTTGATATGGAGTGCCTGGACCTGCTGGCGCAGTATGGCATCGCTTATACGATCCTGGCGCCCTGGCAGGCCGCGATGCCCATCGATCCCACCGAGCCGTACAGCGTGGATCTGCCCTCCGGGCGCAGCATTACCGTTTTCTTCTACAATGCACCGCTATCGGGCGGCGTCTCCTTCGACTGGAATACGACCAGCAATGCCGAGGTCTTCGCCGCTTCCCTGCTGCCGCATCACCTCGTGGAGAGCAAGCGTACAGCCGGCGAGGCACAGTTAATACTCATTGCTACCGATGGTGAGCTTTACGGCCATCATAAGCCCTGGCGCGATAAATTCCTGTCCTACCTGGTACAGCATGGTGCGCCAGATAACGGCTTTGAGGTCTGCACGCTGGAGCGCTATATGCTGATGCATCCCGCGACAAAGGAGGCCCGGCTGCGTATGCCGAGCGCGTGGAGTTGTGGGCATGGTGTGGCGCGCTGGAGCACGGGCTGTGCCTGCACGGAGGGGGATAGCTCATGGAAGGGCGCGCTGCGCCGGGCGCTCGATCACCTGGCCGAGCAAGGTGATCGCCTGTTCGAGCAGTACGCGGGCGAGGCGCTGGCCGATCCGTGGGCGGCGCGCGATGATTACCTTGCTCTGCGCAATGGCTGGATGGAGCAGGAAGATTTCTGGGCGCGCCACGGCAAGGAGCAGCGACAGCCTGATGATGCGCGGCTTGTGTGGCGCACGCATCTCTTGCTCGAAGCGCAGTACTACCAGCAGTGCAGCTTTACGAGTTGTGGCTTCTTCTTTGAGGACCTGGATCGTATCGAGCCGCGCAACGATATTGCCTTCGCGCGCCGTGCTATCAGCCTCACCTGGCAGGCGCTTGGCGTCGATCTCCAGAGCGATTTCTTGCGCGATCTCGCCTCCGCCAGAAGCTGGCGCACGGGCCGCACTGGCGCCGACCTCTACCGGCAATTGCCCATTGTACAGCCGGGCCTGCTGCCGCCCTTGCAGGCTCGCGATGAAGTCTGACTGCTCTCATGATGGTAGGAATGGAGACAGGGGCTGCGAGCGCAGCTCGCAGCCCCTGTCTCCATTCCTACCTATCTTAATCCCTGTCGCGAACGGGCGTAATCGACCATCTCCAGAAACACCAGAAGGTTCGGTACATCCGCAACCCTGACGCGTGCCCATCTCATTGACCTGCCGTTTTGCCAGATGCGCACATAGCCCCGGTTCAGATCGACATTACGCACCTGTATCCAGGGGAGCATGGCACTGCCCTTGCTGATCCCCTGCACGTTCAGGCTCAACTTGCCAAAGTATAGCGGATTGCCGGAATTAAAAGCGGCGATGGCCCTGGGAATATGCACCTTCGTTACCTCGTGCTGGATAGTGTTGCCCAGGTCGGCGACCTTCTTTATCAGACTGTTGAACTTGTAGACCGCTCCATCGCCGCGTCGCACCGTATATGAATACTTGATGACGTTCCCGTAACGGTTGCGGACCGCCCGCTGGAAGACCGCCTCAACCTGGTCCCAGCGCACAGCATCGATGGTCATGCCGTTCGCGCGGATAAAGCCATTGGTGAACAAGTAGATGCGCACGTTGCGCCACATAAATGCGCGCACGCCCCAGATGACCATGACGATAGGAAGGGCGATGAGCAGGGAGAAGATAATATGAGCATTGAAAGTGGCGATGAGGAGCAGGATATCAAGGATGCTCACGCCCAGCACAATTCCAATGATAGTGAGAGGGTTGGTTATGGACGGCTTGTAGATAGCGGTTGGCTCGCCAAGCTGAAAGATCGCCGCCTGCTGGTAGACCTCGGGGGGTACCTGCTCCGATAGCGGCAGAGGAATCTGCCCTGCTGCCGGAGCCTGTGGCAGCGCACTGTATGGAGATGGCGGAGGCGCACCAAAGCTGTACGGCGCCTGCGGCGCCACTCCATATGGCTGTGGTGCTCCATATGGTGGCGGAGGCGGTGGTTGGGCTGGCCCCCCTCCGTATGGCGCTGGCTGTCGGGGCATCCATGCGGACATAATCAATCTCCTTCTGGCCGTGACGGGGTACGAATGGTCCTGCTTTTTGCCACGATTGTAATAGATGGCATACGACCAGACAATATTTCAAGATGGGGATCATGACTAAATTGCTATTTGTAGATGGGCGTGATGATGGAGTACTCCCCACTTCGTAGCGGCGCGGTTGATCGCGCTTCGTCCAGCCTGTCGCGCGCCAGCAAGCGCGATAAGATCGCGCCGCTACGCGCAAAGAGAGTTACCGATTCTGGTCGTTGACCATCATCATCGCGCGGCTACGAAAAGGCGCGGTGGAGCATAATATACTCTACCAGATCTTTCAGGCCGGAGGGATCTACAACCATCCACAGCGGCAGCGCGTACCACTCGCCAGTCGCACTTTTCCTGCGAATAATAACCTCACTCTTACCAACGCCGATACTGGCGACTTCGCTCCAGGGCAGAAGGTGGCCGTTGTCCAGTTCCATGCCCTGCTGGCTGAGGCTCAGGCTGCCGAAGCAAACAGGCAGCCCTGCATTGTAGGCTGCAACCTGCGGCAATTGTGCGCGCGCGCATTGCTGGCGAGTATAGGCGATCAACTCCTGGAGGATACCCACGTTTGGCACACGAGCAACGCCCACCAGTAATGGCTCCTCGTTGGTACCATAGATGCCGACCTGTGTTTCGTCGATGGTGATGTTCTTGATCTCGCTCCAGGGCCATAACTTGCGCCCGCGCCGCAGACCTATCCCCTGCTGGCTCACGATGATCTCACCGAAGATCAGCGGCACTCCCTGGACGTAGGCGGTAATGGTTTGCGGGAGATGGCGCCGTATGACTTCGCGCTCCAGTCGCGCCCCCAGATCCTCGATGTCGCGCAGGGCGCTATCGAAGACGATGGTTCTGCCATCTTTGCAGCGCACAATACAGGCGCGCATGTCGCGTCCCTTGTTGTCGCGAGCGATATCTTTCCACACCTTCTCGATCTGATGCCAGAGGATAATTTCGACACGGCGCCTGACGCAGATAAGTCCTTCGGGGCATGCAAATACGCGCATATGGGGATAAAGAGAAGGGGTAAGCGCGATCCATGCGCCGATGCCGATCCAGCCCGCAGCGATCACCAGCACAAGCAGGCCAAGCCACTGAGACAGCCAGATGAAGATGCTATTGTATGTGAGCAGGAACGCCGCCAGGATCAGGCCACCAACGCTCATCACGCCCAGGCCCAGCAAGCGGTATAGCAGGGCATCCTTCGCCGCCTCGTATACAGCCTGCGGCGGTCCGAGGCCCTGCTCTTGCGCAATCTGTTGTACTGCTCGCGGTATCCGTTGTGCCGCCGATCCCTGCTGCATCACGGAACTCCGTCATCTCTGCAATGGTGAGCCTGCAATGAATAGTGACGGCCAAGATCGGCAATCTCTCGCCCTGCGTAGCTGCGCGATTATGCGGTTTAACTTTTTAATCCGATAACTGTGAGCGCCATCATTCTCGAATTAAAAGGTTAAAGAGCATTATCGCGCGACTACGCACAAAGGAATATCTTCCATTTAGTAAACGACGATCAGCGTGTTCCAGTCCGTATGATTATACACCCAGGCCGCCTGATCTTCTGGCAGATTGATGCAGCCGTGGCTGCCGTTGCCGGCGAAGGACTCGTCCCCGCCAGAATCGTAGTGCGGAAACTGTGTGCCGGGGCCGTAGTCGGCGCGCCACCAGGAATCGTGCACGAAGTAGCCGCCCTGGTGATAAAGGATCGCGTAGTTGATCGGCGTATCAGGATACCAGTAGGGCGAACTGCGCGGCTCCGATGACCTGAAGATCGTTGGTGACTCGCGGTCCAGCACCGGCCACACGCCCGGCACCGAAGGCAGTTCCACGCGGCCCGTGGTTACGTGGAAGGCGCGGATCAGCTTGCCGTTCTGGTAGACGCGCATCGTCTGTTCGACCAGCGAGACCATCAGCACCATGCGGTTCTGCAACTGGTAATGCTCGATCATCTGGCGGTCGGTGGCATGCTCCTGGTTATATGGCGTCCTGTCGTTGTAGTCGGCCTCGGCCATGTGCAGGTCGAAGAGATCGTTGCTGGCATCATTGACAACTGCCTGGTAGTCGCTGAGAGATGTGGCACCGGCCAGCGCGTTATCCAGGTCGGAGCCGACGCCGGGTTGCAGGTAGCCGGCAAGCAGTGGATAGTTCTGCCCATCGTAGCTATCGTGGTAAAGATGGGCGTTGCTCCAACTATCGACCTCGTGATGAAACTGCTTGACCAGGTAGCCGGCCTCGCCGCGCAGCAGATCGAGCTGCATAGCCTTCAGGTCGCTGTTCACCCGCTTGACAAGGGCGCTGTATTCCGCGATGCTCAGGTCCTTATTCGCGTCAGCCTGGTCCGCAGCGAGTCGCTTCTGATAGGGGCTGGCATTCACACCATAGGTTTTCAGGAGATCGATCTGTTGAGCGAACTCATTCAATTTTGCTCTGGCGATGAACGGCAGTGCCAGAGCGCTGTTCACCATCATTTGCTGGTACTGAGCGTCGATGAGCGTGCCGAGGCGCTGGAGGGCAAGTGGCGTTGTCGCTCTCTGTAGCGCCTGCTCGTCGAGCTGGTAAGTCATTTGCATCGCAGTCACATCCAGGTGCGACGCCTGCATCTGGTGAATCGTGTTTTTGAGTGTGTTCAACTGGTTGAATAGCGGCTGGAGCAGAGCGAGCGCCTCTATAGAGGAGCGCGCGCCCTTGCTGATCGCGGCATAATCTTTAGGATAGCGCGCCTCCGCCATCATGTTCTGATACCGGCTAAACTGCTGCACGTATTGTTGTACCGGGAGGCCCTGGGAGCGCCGCAGGTTGAGCGAGGCTTGCAAATGCTGAATGTCGCTCTGCGCCTGAGCATGGTATTGTTGTGTACTGGCTGCGATCAAGCCCTGGACTTGCAGTGCCAGGCTTGAATAGCGCGCGGCGAGATTACGATAATATTCGTTTTCTGGCTGACTGTTGAAAGGATTGAAAGGAGCCGTTGTGTTGTTTAATTGCTGTTCTTGCAGCTCAACAGGCTGGAGGAGCGAGGCAGGAACGCCAATTACCTGAGCATGTTGCAGCAGGTGATCGAGCGCGGCCCGCTCCTGACTGGCTTGCTTTTGTAGAGGTATATCACCGCCACAGGCACTCATCATCGTCAAAACCCCGAGTAGTAAGAGCACAAGCGCGGCTCGCGCCGCGTGGCGCGGGACTCGCTCAGGACGTGAAGAGCGCATTTGTGGACTACCTCCTTCCGCTTCTCGCTTTCTGTTTGCGTCTCTCTTTGCGGGCAGCCTTGCCCGTCTTCTTGCCCCCGATGCCGTGTCGTGGCATACTCGGCGCGCCGGGCAGCGCGGTGGCGGTATCGCCCCCATACTGGCGGAACATCTGCGCCCAGCGGCCCTTGCCCGTACTGAGCTGGCGAATCATGGTGCGCATCTCGCTGAATTGCTCCAGAAGTTGATTTACTTCCTGGACCGTCGTGCCGCTGCCACGGGAGATACGTTTGCGCCGGCTCCCATTAATAATATCGGGATTACGCCGCTCTTCTTTAGTCATCGACAGGATAATGGCTTCGATGTACTTGAGCTGATCGCCTTCGAGTGCCTCCTCCATCTCGGGCACTGCCGCCAGCTTGTTGAAGCCGGGCAGCATCTCCATCACCGAGCGCAGCGGCCCCATGCGCTTCAACTGGCGCATCGCGCTCAAAAAGTCCTCCAGGTCGAATTTGCCCTGTTGCAGTTTGGCCTGCGTTCTGGCCGCCTCTTCCTGGCTGATGGTTTCCTGTGCGCGCTCGATCAGCGAGAGAACGTCGCCCATGCCCAGGATACGGGACGCCAGGCGATCCGGGTAGAAAGGTTCCAATGCATCGGTTTTTTCGCCGAGGCCCATGAACTTGATCGGCACACCTGTTACCGAACGGATGGAGAGCGCGGCGCCGCCCCTGGCATCGCCGTCCATCTTGGTCAGGATCATGCCGGTGAGCGAGACGGCCTTGTTGAAGTCATCGGCGACGCGCACCGCCTCCTGCCCGGTCATGGCATCGGCAACCAGCAGTACCTCCTGCGGCTGAATGCGATTGCGGATGCTCGTCACCTCCTGCATCATGCGCTCATCGATGTTGAGGCGGCCCGCTGTGTCGAGGATGACGACGGTGCTGGCCTGCTCGCGCGCGTAATTGAGGGAGTTGACGCAGATATCGACGGGATCGGCTCCCATCGGCTCCGCATAAACAGGGACGCCGACCTGTTTGCCGAGCGTTTTCAACTGGTTGATGGCGGCCGGGCGGTATACGTCGGCGGCGACCATAAGCGGACGCTGCCCCTGCTTGCGCAGGTAGTTCGCGAGTTTCGCGGCGGTGGTCGTCTTACCGGAGCCTTGCAGGCCAACGAGCATAATGACGTGCGGGGGACTGCCGCTCAGGTCAAGCTTGTTCTTGCCATCGGCGCCGCCGAGCACCTCGATCAACTCTTCGTTGACAATCGAGAGCACCTGCTGAGCCGGCGAAAGACTTCCCATCACATCGGCGCCGACAGCCTTCTGCCTGACGCGCTCCACAAACTGCCGGGCCACTCTGAGATTGACATCCGCTTCGATCAATGCGATGCGCACTTCGCGCAGCGCCGCGTTGACATCTTCCTCAGTCAGCTTCCCCTGTCCACTAAGATTGCTGAATATTCCTTCGAGACGCTTCGATAAGCTTTCGAACATTGCCATATGATGCGTTTTCCTCTCTCCGCCAGGAAGGCGAGGCTTGCCCCCGCCTCTACATGTAGAGATAGGGCTTGCCCCTATCTTGTGGCTCTTATTATACCACGTCGCATGCACCTTTTTCGTGCATCTTTCTGAAAGGACATCTGATGCTCAGCGCCTTCTCATCGAGCGTTCGCA
>DATGLE010000153.1:0-35097 GCA_035294325.1 Ktedonobacteraceae bacterium
ATCAATCCAGAAACGCTGGCGCAGATATTTAAGGTGCTCCTCTCCTCCTCGTTCATTTCCGATGAGATCCTGTTCTTATGGCATGCGGGAGAACCGCTCGTCCTGCCCATCGGCTTTTACGAGCGTGCGTTCGCCTTGCAGCAAGAGTGGAACGTCAAAGGAGTACGTATCAGCAACGCATTCCAGACGAATGCCACGCTGATTACGCAAAAGTGGTGCCAGTTTTTCAAAGCCCACGATGTCCATATTGGCATCAGCCTGGACGGCCCCCGGCATATTCATGACGCGAATCGCGTCGATAGAGCAGGCAGAGGCACATTTGACCGTATCATGCGGAGTATTGAACTCCTGCGCGCGCATGACATCAAATTCGCGGTCATTGCCGTCATCACAAAAGACACTGTACAACACGCGGACGAGTTCTGGCGATTTTTCGCCGATCTGCGGCCAATCTCGCTTGGCCTCAATCCTGAAGAAGCGGAGGGCGTGAACGAGCATTCGTCCTTGAGGACCGAGGAAGATATTCGCCAGTATCGACAGTTCTTCAAGCGCCTGGTTACATTAAATGAGCAGAGCGCGCATCCTCTCGCTATACGCGAGATCGGGAGACTAATGACGAATGTCAAAGCGCTTTCGCCCCATATACGTTCTCAAACGAACGTGCCTGCGATTATTCTGAGCTTTGATTACGAGGGCAACGTCTCGACATTCTCCCCTGAACTGCTGTCAGTGAAGCATCCTGTGTATGGCGATTTTCTTTTTGGCAATGTCTTCGAGGGACCGCTCGAAGATATATTTACGCATCCAAAATTTATTGCCGTGAACGAGCAGATTCAGCGCGGCGTGACAAGATGCCGGGAAAGCTGCGAATACTTTACCTTCTGCGGCGGAGGCTCGCCCTCAAATAAGCTCCATGAAAACGGGGCCTTCGATTCTACTGAAACCGTGGCCTGCCGCCTGAAAGTGAAGGCTGCCACAGATGCAATGCTGGAATATCTTGAAGAAAAATATTATATCGAACCCTCACCACCGCAAAGCCACAACACAGCGATGGAGAGGGTTTCTCTCAATTAGCGCCAAAAGCTCCCGGCACATCAATCGTCATTGAGCAGTTCCTCGCGTACCACTCTCTCCGGCGGTTTCGCCCGGCGCAGCCACTCCTTCGTGAGACCGACGGGAATCCTGAACTGGGTGCCATCGAGCCGCGCCTCGATAATATCTTCGCGCCGGAGTTCTTCAAGCGCTTCCGTAACGGCCTTTTTCTCGTAAGGAATGCCCTGAACATCGAACTCTTCGCGGATATCGTTCATCGTAAAGACGCGCCCCTCCTCGCCTTTCTCCTGGGCAAGCAGCGAGAGGATAAACTTCCCGGTAGGTGATGCCAGGCCCCATATCCACTGAATGCTGCTGGTTTGTTGCTCAAGGATGTAATCCAGCACGGCATTGACATCGTTGATCGACACATAGGATTTCTCCAGCTTATTGCAATGGACAATCAGCCTCTCGCTCAGCAGATGGATGAGGTAGGGTTGATCTCCTGTAAGAAGATGCACTCTTTCGAGTGCCAGAGGATCATATTCGAGATACTCATGGATCGGCTCGGTGATAAGGGCGGTTGCTTCCTCGGGCTTCATCTTTGAGAGGTGGTGCTGCAACGCAATATTGAAGAAGGTAGCCCAGTAGCCATCGGTAATGTGACGAATGCGGGGTGTGCCGACCAGCAAAAAGTTCAGGCGCTGGCGATGCTGCATCAGGCTGCGCAGGTAACTCAGGACATCCTGATTCAGATAGCCACCCTGCATACGTTCCTGAAGTATCTCGAACTCATCAAGCAGGAAGACGAGCTTATATCCTGGCAGCGCCTCTAATACACGCGTCAGGGTATCATTGAATGCCGCTGTGGGATTGCTCACGAATGCCTGCGCGTCTGGCCCGGGAACAGAAACGCCCCTGTAATGCTGCACTTCCTCACAGATGCGAGAGGCGAAGCCCTCAAGGAGTTGCGCGGCATTGGAGATAATCGCCAGCGCCTGGAGATCAATCAGCACAGGCGCATAGGATTCCTCGGCCAGTTCGCTCGCAAGCCGGTAGACCAGGCTGGTTTTGCCCATGCGGCGCTGACCCGAAAGCACCACGACCTTGTTAGCCGTGACGCTTTTCAGCTTCTCGCGCAGCGTTTCAAGGTCTTCTTCACGGCCATAGAACATATCCTTATCACGAATGGGCGTCCCGCTGGTATATGGATTGGGTATTGGACGGTATGGACGCTGGTATCCCTTTATGAACACAATATCAGAAAAGGGTTGCTGTCTGGCCCATCTCTCAGCATCATCGTAGGTGAGCTGGAAGTTCAGACGCGGAGCGGTCACA
Organism: Ktedonobacteraceae bacterium; assembly: GCA_035294325.1. Classification (GTDB taxonomy): domain Bacteria; phylum Chloroflexota; class Ktedonobacteria; order Ktedonobacterales; family Ktedonobacteraceae; genus DATGLE01. The sequence goes on from DATGLE010000153.1 coordinate 2,371, forward strand.
TGCGGGCGTATTGTGAAATCGAGCACAGCCGGGTTGCTCGTCGATACTTCTGTCAGTGTGCGAAAATCGCTGCCCACAATGTCAAAATCGCTGCTCTTTTCAAGAGTGACGCGCACGTTATCAGCGGGACTGCGCCCCTGGTTGCTGATGCATACAGAGATCACAACCTCTTCCTCCGGGCGAACCTCTTTGTTGCGTATCTCCAGCACGAGGCGCGCTTCCCCACGCAGGCGGCGCAATTCTTTCTTAATCACGGTAGACCATTGCTCAAGCAGCAGAGAGAGGATGATGTGTTCTGGCAGGCGATGCGTGGCGGCGCGCTTTTGCGTCTGTCGCATCTCGAATTGAGACAATTCATTGCGAATCCTGTCGAGTGCATCCGTGGCATCGATCAGACTGGTCACACGATCTCCCATTGCTTCACGCCGTCCATAAACCCTCATAATACCCACCACCCGCTGTAGCTCATCAAAGACACGCATGATCTGGCTGACGCTGGCCCCACTGATATCGTTCAACATATCGGAGCGTGTAATACGCTGGTAGCGCGCGATAGCATCGATAGTCTTAGTGCGCCAGATCTGGCGGAACTCTTCATAGATCTGGAGCAGTTCCTCACCATAGAAAGGACCAAGCTTGTTGGCCTCCTTAATGGCCGCAATGGTCTCATCAAGGATAGCAGCGATATTCTCCGCACTCAGGCCGGTAAGTTGTTTGACCAGGACCTGGAAGGCACGCCTGATGGCTGGAATCCTGGCAGAGTAAGAGATTTGTTGGAGCACAGCCACATTGGTTCCTGAATAGAGGAGCGCCAGCATATCGCGCACCAGTAGCTCTGGATGAGCATCGAAGTAGTGCGCTAACGTTCGCCCGCTTTCCTGCCGCACCCATTCATCTTCATCGGTTGCGGTTTTCAGCAGCAATTTGAAGACCTTTGTGGAATAGTCTTTAACGAGGTCGTCGAGTTTTCTCACTACGGAACGGCGTACCCAGGTATCCACATTGTGGGTGAAGTATTCAAGATACTCGAAGCAGAGTCCTTCTTCGGCCTTCTGTCCCTCCTGGACTTTCATAATGAGAGGAAGAACGTCAACGATAGCCAGCCGGATCTCCTGCTCTGGATCGGCGGACAACTGTTGGAGCAGTTGCCGCGCCTGACGCGTGTTCTCGTCATGGTGGTAAGGAACGCGACAAAGCGATACGATAGAGCGTACCAGCTCCCTTCTGACCTGGAGCGAGTCTTCTTCTTTGAGCGCTTGCTGGAGGCGTTTGAAGTCCTCCTCATGTCGCTCATACTGGCCTGCGAGCCTGGCAAGAGCGAACGAGCGGATATATTCATCTGGATGATAGGTAAGCTTCATCAGGGCACTTCTAAGATCCCTGTCCTCCAGCAACTTATGCCAGCATGTTTGAGCTTTGTCAAAGAGTTCTCTCCGGTTAAGGATTTGCAGCAGGTCGAGCTGGTTCTCCGACGCTATGGCGATCTCGTATCTGCCGTCATCGTTAAGATCACGCGCTCGCACTGTGCGGATACGATTACTGCTCTGGTATTTCCAGATCAAGTCACCATAGGCATTCAGTACATACAGATAGCTATCAGAACTACTGACCAGCACCTTCCATTTGCGCTCGCTGGCATCTTCTGGATCGTTTTCGAGCCTGATATCACAGACATCGACATCCATCACGCCACGCAGGGTACGGTAGCGCCATTTCAGATGCCCCTCATGGTCAAGCACATAGACATTGCGATCCTCCGAGCCGACGATAACTTCGGCACGCCCATCCTTGTCGATATCTTCTACATGGAGAGCCTGTACGCGGTCCTCAGTTTCAAAACGCCATAGTTCCTGCCCCTGCCTGGTATGAACGTAAACCTGGTTATTAATCGATCCACTGATAATTTCGGCTGTGCCCTCGCCGGCAATGTCCCCTGTACACACCACACCGATGCCTTGAGGAGTGTTGATCGTGGTAATCTCGTGTCGCAATTCAGCATCCCAGATGGAAATTTTATTATTTTCCAGGCCAATGATGATCTCATCCTGCCCCGTGTGATGCCCGCTTTTCGAGATGTAGACGCAGCGCGCCCAGTCGCTCTTATCGGCAAAGGTATGTTCCTTGATTACTCTTCCATGGTGGTCCAGCATGACCATACGGTGATTAGCAAGTACCGCAACCATTGAATCAAAACCGTCGGGCATCTTTATTCCTGTGCGGATCATGCGAACACGATCCCCCAGGAATTGTGTCCAGAGCGGTTTATCTGCGCCGCCGGCACTATCGAAGGCGTAGATGTAGCCTTCATCGGTGCCAACAATGATCTGATCGCGCGTACCTGCGATAACGTTGCCGAAGCATTCGCTCCAGATGTATCCATGCGTCCTTCGCGGGCGAGACCAGCAATATTGCACTTTGTCTTGCAGTAATCGTAGAAAGATGGAGAGGGCTGCTTCATAGGACTCTTCCGCCATCAAACGTTCTGCCTCGTCCATCTCCATCTGTATATGGTGTTCTGGGGGAACATCATTCATAAGATCTCTCAAAACTACACGCTCCCTGGGTAAAAGCTCTTTGAGAATTTCACCCTTATCGTATATCTGCACTGCCTTTTCATAGGCATCTTCTATGAGTTTATAGAGATTGGCGGTAATCTCCAGGTGAAAGGCGTAGAGGCCATCGCTTTCCGTTCCCGCCAGGATCTCGCACTGCCCATCGAAATCGATGTCGGCGGCGAAGATGTCGTAGACGCAACTATCGAAGTCCTGTTTCCAGAGGAGGGTACCCTGTTGGTCGAGGATATAGAGATGTCCATCTTCGGAGCCGACAAGAATTTCTGGGCTATGATCGTTGTTGATATCTTTCACATAGATCGAGTGGACACGATTCTCAAACAGGCGATCCCCGGGCGATTTCTCCCATGCCTTCCCGGGTCTCCAGTACCCTCCATCTCCCGCCGTCATAATCCATGCAGTGAGGTCTTTTCTATTCGAACTGGTAATGATATGTACTGGCCCTCCCGGCTCAAGGGGGGCAGCGAAGATAGCGTAAATCTGATGCCCGGTATAGAGCTTATACAGGCAGTCTCCCTGGCCGTTAAGAATGTAAAGATGTCTGTCACCGGATCCGCCAAGGATCTCCTGTTCGCCATCGCCATCGACATCGCAGCAGAAAACACAGCGTATCCACCCGTCAGTCGCATGCTTCCAGCATAATTTTCCTGTAACGATATCAAGGACATGGATGCAGCGATCTTCGGAGCCGACGACTACATAGCCAGGATATTGCGTATAAATGCATATCTGGCGAATCATACGCTTCGTTTCGTATGCCCAGTTCTCAAGCCTTGCTCCATTCGCATCCAGAGCAAGCACTTTTCCGTTGCGCGTACCGATCACAATACGGACTGCGCTCTCCGCCGGAGCCTCTACCGCCGGAACCGCAACAATGGCGCTCAAATGCAGCCCAGCAAACCGCCGCTCCCACTTGACCGCTCCCCAGCGCGTTAAGGCCCGCACGTAGCCATCTCGTGAAGCCACGAGAACCTCAATATCACCATCGTTATCTATATCGGCTGCCTGAACGCCCACTACCCAATCCCTGGTTTTGAATGACCAGAGCACACTCCTGGCGGCCACCCCCTGTCGCAAGGCGCCTTGCAGTTCATGCAAGAGGTCATGCCGGGATGCCTGTTCGTGGTAAAAATGAGTGTGCGATGCTGCCAATGTGTGGTGCAACTCCCTCTCCCCCGCTGCCTCGTGGTATGATCGAGGTTCACCTGACATGATCACAACCTCTATTTCATATTCAACTGGCTCAAAACTCCCGCCATAAACTCGCTGACCTGATTTGCACGCTTATATACAAAGTTACATGACGGGTTGAAACCTCCTATTAAGTATACGCCCCCCCCTGTGCCATATGCTGCCTTGAGTGTGCCCGATTGATCAGAGGCTGTCTGACGCTCAGCATCCTCGCCCTCTATGGAATGGTCGCGCGGCTGCTCCGAGCCAGCGAGGGTGTCGAAAATCAGACACTCTCTCAAATTCGTTATGCTGTTAGTTTACCAAAAAGGTAAAATAGGCAGAGAAAGTCACTTCATCCCTGGCATGCTTCTGGCAGACTTATGGCACAAGGGGCGACAGCGTTGGCAGTCGAACCAACATATACTCATAATTATCGATACATCTGGGATTGCTATCTCGGAAAGGCGTAGTTATCAGGGGGATAGAGGCCCGAGAGACAAATAAAGGGAGGGATTACTATGCAGGTGAACCCGAAGCCAGCCAACCCATACTACAACCGCGATGCTGTGCGAGACCTCTCAATGTTTTTTGGGAGACAGGATGAATTACGCATACTCTACAATGCAATTGATAAACGGCAATGCTTCTCCATCGTTGGCTCACGGCATATAGGCAAGTCTTCACTCTTACAATTCCTGGGGGAGCCGGAGTTACAACAGCGCTATGGCTACGATCTGCATGATCGCATTTTTATCTTAACCGACTGCCGCGAATTCTTGCAGCGAACGCGCGAGGATTTCTTTCGCTCGGTTTGTGATCAAATCGTTGCCCAGAGCCGCCACAGAATTTCTCTGCAACAGTCCTCTCTCAGTGAAGAGAGTAAATTTAAGTCGCTGCTTGAGGATATAAGAAGAGCCGGTTTTCGCCCCGTCTTGCTGATGGATGCTTTTGATAGAGTGACCAGGAATCCACACTTTGATCCTGACTTCTTTTCCTTCCTTCGCTCACTGGCCGGTATCTATGATCTGATCTCCTATGTAACCGCCTCGCGCAAGCCGCTCTACGACGTTTGCCATTCTGATGCGGTGGCCTCGTCCCCATTTTTTAACATCTTTCAGAATTGCACTCTTGGCCCGCTTACACTGGAAGAGGCACGCGCACTTATCACTACACCCGCCCATCTCGCGGGATGCGATTTTACCCCCCAGGAAGTCGAATGGGTGCTGGCGCAGGCGGGCCGTCATCCCTTCTTCGTTCAGGTTGCATGCCATCATCTCTTTGAGGAAAATCTTCGCCAGCATCATCAGCAGGTGGATCTGAAACATGTACAGGAGTGTATGTACCGCGACCTGATCCCCCACTTTGATAACCTGTGGCATGATCTCGACGAAAATCAGAAGAGCGATCTCAAGCTGGAGGCGCTTCAGCTCTCAAATCCCAGGCGGCATATTCCCGAGCTAAGCGAAAGCTTGCTTTTTCGTAAACGGATACGTGAGATCGCGCAAACAGAAGCCCCAACCATTACTATAAAAGATGTAAAAGATGCCCTGGATAATCTGGACGATACGGATTTCCTGGATAGCTGCACGCTCTCTGAAACCCGGTATGTTGCTTTGAGAGCAAGAGGAGAGACAGCACCTCAAACGGCAAATAAGAAGGGAAAACTGGTCCGCGATTTTCTCCGCACCGGCTTTGAGCGCATGCGACCAGGGAACAGCCTGCGCACCGACTCGGCGCTTGAGTGGCGCTTATACAATATCCTCTGGTATCACTACTTCAGGTACCATCTGCCTAACCCACAAACGGCTGCCCGCCTGAATATTGGAAGCATGCGACAATTTTACCGTGAGCAGGAAAGAGCATTGCAAGCTCTGTTGAAAGAATTGCTCGCGATGGAAAACGACTCTATCAATGCAGGCGAATAATGAAATAAGAAGATATATTATGCGACGGTAGTACACAACGAGATCGCATTTTAATGTTACTCAAGAAGGACGTTTCATTAGTAGAACGTCCTTTCTTATTATTGTCTACTCTGACCATAGAAAAAAGCAAGACAGATCTCATACGTAGGAAAAAAGCACTATTAACGTTTTATGAATCAGGAAGCATGGCAAGAGGTATGATATATAATATAGCCGTGATTCAATGTTTTTTGGAGTGAAGATGAAACCAGAACAAATAGCTATCGATGGAACCGCCGGAGCCGGCAAAAGTACGCTGGGAGAGCGCCTGGCGCGTAGGCTCGGGTACCTTTATATCGATACCGGGGCGATGTACCGCGCCGTTACCTGGCTGGCTTTATCCCGGGACGTAGATATCGATGATGGTCCCGCCCTGGCTCGCCTGGCACGACAGGCCACCATCGAAATCAGCCGGCCTCATATTGATGATGGCCGTCAATATACTGTTACCGTCAACGGGCGAGATATCACCTGGGATATTCGCGATGTTCGGGTAACGCGCTCGGTTGCCAGCGCTTCGCGGCATCCACAGGTACGCACTTTGCTCATCGAGCAGCAGAGGGCGATAGCGCGGCGCGGAGGCGTTGTCATGGTAGGACGCGATATCGGCACGGTGGTACTGCCCACGGCTGAATGCAAGCTCTTCCTGGACGCCAGCCCCGAAGAGAGAGCGCGCCGCCGCTACCTTGAAATAGCGCAGCATGCGCGCGAGTTCGGCTCCAATATCCTTACGTTAGAAGAAATATTACAAGATATAATGCGACGCGACGAACTTGATCGCGCGAATATGAAACCCGCAGACGATGCCATCTTTATCGTAACGGATCACTACGATGCACTTCAACTTCTGGAATATGTCTATGGCCTGCTGCAATCTTTACCCGCCCGCGACAGAGTGCCATCTAAAGCCGGAACGAAAATGTAGAGACGGGGCTTGCCCCCGTCTCTACACTGCGACAATGTTGAGACGGGGGCAAGCCCCGTCTCTACACCTGCGACAATGTTGAGACGGGGGCAAGCCCCGTCTCTACACCTGCTTGCCCCCGTCTCTTCTACCTCCGCACTCGACCCCCCCTACATCTGAAAACCCACACCCGAATATCCACACCTCCAAATACCCACATTCGAAGGCCCACTCACATACGAATGCCCGTATCTGAAAATCCACTTCTGATGAATACCCACACCTGAACACTCCCCTCTCCGTGCCGCATTTCTCCTCCCCGCACCCGTTTGTGTGATACATTAGAGAAGCTAGCACTGTATTTCCGCCATCACGAAGGAGTACTCATGAATACCGCGCAGGTTCTGGTTGAATTGCTGAAAGCATATGGCGTCAAACATATCTTTGGCGTGCCCGGGGATACCTCGATGCCCTTCTACGACGCGCTCTACGCGGCTCGTGACGATATCAGACACATCATGGCGCGCGATGAGCGCTCCGCCGCCTTCATGGCCGACGCCTACGCCCGGCTTTCCGGCAGGCCCGGTATTACCGAGGCGCCGAGCGGCGGGGGCGCCACATATGTCATCCCCGGCGTCGCCGAGGCCAATGGATCCTCGGTCCCCATGATCGTATTTACCTCCGATGTACCCGTAGTCGATGAGGGCAGAGGCACGCTTACCGCTATTGATCAGCAGCGCCTGTTGCAAGCAGCCACCAAGTGGAGCGCGGTGGTGAAGCGCCCGCAGATGCTCCCTGATATCGTGCGCAGAGCATTTCGCGCGGCTACCAGCGGGCGCGGCGGCGCAGCGCATATCGTGCTGCCGGAGGACGTGCTGGCTGGGGAACTGCCCTCTCCAAATCTCTATGTGGAGGCACAATGTCGCACCTATCCCTCTTATCGCGTGCAAGCTCCCATAGCCACGCTCTCAAAGATGCTGGATGCCCTGCTGCGCGCACGCAACCCGATCATCGTCGCCGGGGGCGGCGCTATGCTTTCGGGCGCGTGGAATGAGATTACGCAGCTTGCCGAGACGCTGCATATCCCTGTGGCAACGACGATCAACGGCAAGGGCAGCATCAGCGAGATGAACGCATGGAGCGTTGGCGTGATCGGCGGCAACGGAGGCCGGCCCTACGCAAATCAACTGCTGGCCGAGGCCGACTGCATCTTTTACCTGGGCACTAAAGTCAACTCGCTGGTCACACTCGGCGGCACGGTCCCCTCATCGCAGCAAGCCCCTGCTGTGCTGCAACTCGACATCGATCCACTGGAACTGGGGAATAATGTGCCGGCCCATATCGCTGCCTGCGGCGACATAAAGGAATCTCTGGCCGCGCTGCTGGCCCTGGCTCGCGAGCGCAGGATCACAGCGCCAGAGCGCGCGCAATTCACGAACGACCTGGCCCGCCGCGCTCGACCATTCTGGGAGAACGTGGCCGAACGAGCGGCATGCAACGACGTGCCAGTTGCTCCGCAGCGCATCATCGATACGCTCTGGCGGCACACATCCGAAGATGTTGTTGTGGTTGCCGATCCGGGCACGATGACTCCCTTCACAGCAGCGCAGTTCCGCACGCGCCGGCCCGGGCGTTCGGTGGTTATCCCGCGCGCACATGGCGGCCTGGGCTACGCGCTGCCTGCGACGGTTGGTGCCTGTTTCGCCCGACCACAGGAACGCATCATGGGCCTGGTAGGCGACGGCTCATTCGGCATGTCAGGCACGGAACTAGCAACGATTGCCGACCTGCGCCTGCCAATCACGCTCATTCTCTTCAACAACGGCTCTTTCGGCTGGATCAAGATGTTGCAGCGGCTCTACTATGGCAAGCGCTACCTGGGCGTCGATTTCACGAGCAAGATGGATGCCGTCGCCATTGCCGAGGCGTTCGGCATACGCGGCATCCGCATCAGAGACGCGGAGCAACTGGACGGCGCGCTGACAGAAGCGCTAGCCAGCGACGGGCCAGTCTTCATAGACGTGCCAACAAAATCGGAGATGGATGAGGTGCCCCCGGTCCACGCGTGGCAGCAGGCTCTCAAGAACGAAGTTACATCCCATTAATTTGCAAGAATAACTATTGCAGGATTCTCCTGCCGCCTCCGGCGGCCTGTCCGTTGGTGTTGAGGCGTGCGGGCCGAACTGCGTTCGGCCCGCACGCCTCAACACCAACGCCTGCGAAGCGCCGGAGGCGCTGAGAAATCAAAAAAAGGAAGGAGTTTATCTTTGATGAAATTTGGTGTCATTGTACCGCAGGGCTGGCGTATGGATCTCGTTGGGATCAAAGATCCCATCGAGGCATACGAGACGATGACGCGCGTAGCGCAGACTGCTGAGGAGCTTGGCTACGATTCGATCTGGCTCTTTGACCATTTTCATACGGTTCCCGTTCCCTCTCAGGAGGTGACATTTGAAAGCTGGATCAGCACGGCGGCGCTCGCGCGCGATACCAGTCGCGTGCGTATCGGCCAGGTTGTCACCTGCAATGGCTATCGCAATCCCGCGCTGCTGGCGAAAATGGCAAGCACCGTCGATGTGCTGAGTCATGGCCGCCTGGACTTCGGCATCGGCGCCGGCTGGTACGAGCACGAGTACAGGGCCTACGGCTATGAGTATCCCGATGCCCCTACGCGCCTGCGCTATTTGCGCGAAGCAGTGCAGGTAATCCTTAAAATGTGGACAGAGGACGAAGCATACTTTGAGGGAAAATATTATCAGGTGCGCGGCGCCATCAATCAGCCGAAGGGCGTACAGAAGCCTCATATCCCGCTGCTCATCGGCGGCAAGGGCGAGCAGGTAACGCTCAGGCTTGTCGCGCAGTACGCCGATGCCTGCAACATCAACAATCTGGCTCCCGAAGAATTCGCGCGCAAATTCGCGATCCTGCGCCAGCACTGCGAGAACGTCGGGCGCGACTACGATTCTATCCGTCGTACTATCTTGCTCAATTGTGCGATTGCCGAGACCGAAGAGAAAGCCCTTGAGAAAGCCACGCGCTTTAATTTAGCCCGCATTACCGATGGCGTCGAGTACCTGCGCACACGCGCTCTGATTGGCACGCCGGAGACGATTCGGACGCGCCTGGCCGAGTACGAGCGGATCGGCGCGCAAGAGATAATGATCTACTTCCCCGATTCGCGGGATCTGGAGCCACTACGCCTCTTCGCTAAAGAAGTCATGGGCAAATAATGCAGTCTCATTAACGCGATGTGCATGTTTGGGTGCGCCGTCAGGAAAACTTGCGCACGGCGTTAATTAAAATAAGCTGGAAATGATAGGTGTGCGTAGTCGCGCGATTGATCGCGCTCATTGAGCTTCTGGAGCGGCTTGGTAGCGCGATCAATCGCGCGGCTACGCACGGAGGGAATCGATTAATATCGTTAACCCCATGTGCATGTCTTTGTGCGCCTGCGACGCACCCTCTGGTGATACGCATCCGCATTCACTGCTACAAGATATCTGCCTGATCCTTTCGCGCATGAGACCATCGAATGTTGTCTCTCAGAACGCGGATTCGTTATGAAGAGTCTGCGCAGCGGTGAGCCGTCAGCGAAATATGCACATGGCGTTTGTTAAATCTCAAAATCGCGCAGGAACGCCAGGGCCTGATCGACCTGCGTTTCGGTGAGACTGTGCAGGATCAGAGGACCTTGAAACTTGATCGATTGAAGCAGTTGCAGGTAATGGGCATAGACGAGGATGCCATCGCCAGCAGCGCGGAAGCTATCATCAGGGGCGCGATCCTTCGCGTGGGCAAGCACAATATGCTCGCCCAGCAGATCGAACGCCTCGTCAAGCGTCTGGCGCATCTTCTCCGGTTCGTGAGGATCGATGAGGTTGGCGGCATCGATCACTACTTTGAGGCGAGCAGAGCGCATGGCATCCAGCAGCGCGCGGCCCTTCGCGGCTGAATCGACGACGTTGGCGCGCTCCGGCTCAAAGGCGAGTGTGACATTCGTTTCCTCGGCGATCTGTAAGGCGGACTCCATCTCCGAGAGCAGGTCTTGCCATGCCTGCGCGCTGGCATTCTCAGGATGCCAGCGCCACTGGTCGTGAGCATCACGCGTGCCAGTGCAGAGAGTGATGATCGAGGTTCCCATGCCTTTGCAGGCCGATGCCAGCACGCGCAGTCGCCGCAAGCCCGCTGCTCGCTCGCCGGGATCGGGATGAATCATATTGTACGTCCCGGAAACGGCGGCCATGACGATGCCCCTGGATCCCATTCCTGCCCAGATACGCTCGATGCTATCAGCCGTGATCTCGTCGGGCAGCGGTGGCAGACCAGAGCATTCCATATTGAACTGCACATAATGCAGGCCGTGTGCAATCACCGCATCCAGCGTCTCCTCCAGCGTTGGACGCGGAAAGACTTTTGTGAAGATGCCGAGCCGCATTAAACTCCTCCCGTTACACCGGCCAGGCGCACCCACACGCCATTCTCACACGAACGCGAGATAGCTATCAACGCGCGCATGGCCGCTACCCCATCGTCAATATTCGCGCCGAGCATGGGCGTGCCATGCAGGATGGCACCGGCGAAACCTTCAACCTGCAACTTATAGCAATGGGCGTCCGCGCCGAGCACGCGATGATACTGGCCGTCGCGCATAGAGAAGCATTCTACGTCGCTGGAGCGCAGGTACCAGGGGTTGTAGGTTTTACCGATGACGCTGCCAAACTCGCCATATATCTGAAAGCCCTCGTGCCAGTCCATACGCACAGCTATCGTCAGATCAAGATGGCCGGCGCTGCCATCGGCAAACTCGACTGCGACGAACCAGCAATAAGCGCCGAATTTCTCGACGCGCCGGGCCTGCACAGCGACGATCTCGCCGTTCAGGAAGCGCGCGGTATCGACGAGATGACTGCCATGCGTCAGCAGATAGTAGCGGCGCTTATCAGCTTTGGGATCGCCCGGCGGCCTTCTGGCGTGCTCGCTCGTGACGATGATGGGCTGGAGGGTATCGGTCATCTGGTAGCGATATGTTGAATCGCAATACCAGGCTTTGAGCGCGAGCACCTGTCCCATTTCTTCGCGTACAAAATGCTGTGCGAAGACGATACCTGGATCGAAGCGCTTCATTGTCCCAACCTGCAAGATCAGCCCCGAAGCCTGTACCTGCCTGCGCAGGTCCTCACACTCCTCGATAGTGACGCCCAGAGGTTTCTCCACGAGCACATGCTTGCCTGCTGCAATTGCTTTATGGGCGGCCTCGACGTGGAAGCGATCCGCGACGGCAACGATGACGGCTTCGACCTGCGGATCAGCCAGCATCTCGTCGTAGCTTAAATAGACAACCTGTGGCTGATGAATGGCCGCCATTCTGGCAACCAGGTCTTCCGCCACATCGCAGATTGCATACAGATCGGCATTGCGCGCTCTTCGACAGGCATCGAAATGAGCCGCCTGCGCAATTGGTCCACATCCAAGTACGCCTATCCGTAATCGTCGTGTCTCCTTGTTTATAGCTTTGCCTCCTGACCAGAAAAATATTATGAGACGTGCCAATCCCCAACGCACCTGTCGCCATGAGCGCCGCGAAGGATCGGGTTAAAGCGCGGAGCGTTCCAACCAGAGCAGGCCGCCAGCAGAATTCTCACAGGCCACATGCTCCACCTGCTCCAGATATCGCTCGCACCACTCCCCCACCGCCCCCAGTTTTTCGCGCGTGAAAAGCTGCCGGTGTCCATAAATTATCTCCGGCGCGCCTTCTTCATAAGGCACTGCGATGATGAGCCGCTGCCCCGTCACCTGCCAGAGATGCACCAGCGCGCGGTACATCTCCGGTTCGGTCAAATGCTCAAGCACATGCAGAGCTACCACCGTATCGAAACGCCCTGATGCGCAGAAATCAGCGGCGAGAAGGTCGGCCTGATAAAAATGCACATTGTACAGGTCTCGCTCGCGGGCCAGTATGCGCACAACAGGGAATGGCGCGGTCAGGATATCCACACCCACTACGCGCTTCAGCGAGGGAAAGCGTTCGGCAATCAGCAGCGGCAGGAAGCCGAAAGAGCAGCCGACATCGAGAAAGCTCTGGCCGCGCAGCAGCGCAAAAACGCGGCGATACAGAGTGGCGAAAGCGTTGATCGTTCCGTCCGCCGGGGCTTCCGTGCCGGGGGCCGTCTTCACTTTATCCTGATAGCGACGCAAAGTATTGCGGCCATAGAGATGCAGAGCGCGTTGAACATCGCGGGGATAGAGCGAGCAGACGACAGCGCCGAAGAGGTTGCCAAAATCCTGCTCATTAGCGAGCACGCCCGCCGGTTTCAGTTCGCGCAGAAAGTAATCGCCGATGTCCGCATCCATCTCTTCTGGCGCGAAGCGGTGGACAATGATTGTTGCCGGGGCTGCCGGGCGCGTAAAGAGCAGAAAGTGCGCGGTCTCGCGAAGCCGGTAGCCCCCCTCGGCAAAACGCCGCTTGAGCAGGTCGGGGTTGGCACGATAGCCGTTAACGGCGATAATGTCTCCCATCCTGAAAGCGCGCTCGCTTATGGGTAAGCTTCTGATTATAGGACGAGATGATATGTTGATACCAGGCTCCCTTGACGACATACGACACCATAGTTACTCATATCCTACCATGTACGGCACAGTCAGACAATCTTCTTTGACGTTTGCCCAGGGCTATGTAATGCTCGCCCGAAGCGGGGGTCAAGGGGGCGGCCGCCCCCTTGCGGGGCGCGGGGTGTCCCCGCCCAGACTCTTCCTTTCGGGCGTGGGGTGGGGAGAATTTCATAGCCCTGACGTTTGCCAGGCTGTCATCCTTTAAGCTCTGCTTTATATGTCTACGGATGTGAAAAATAGCGCAGGCATACATCTATCGGTTATGGATGTATGCTATAGCCGATTTATACCCTTAGACAAAGCAAAATGGCAAAAAAAGAGAGGCAGCCGGCTTTGCTGCCTCTCCTTCGCGTCCCTGACTATCCGATAGCTAAATACCCTGCGCCGAATGCCAGGCTCACTGGAAGCTCCCGCGACTGACTGTATCAGCCGCCCGGTGGACCTGGCTCCATCACATCTGCCATTGGCCCCACATCACCGTCATCTTGCCTCCAGTAGAGCGGGCAGGGTTCGTTGTTTATAACAGTGCCTGTGGAGCGCTACGGGAGGGCGCATACTCATAACAGCGAGCATGCAGCGTAACGCGCGCTCCATGAAGAGGGATTAGCGGACGCCAGCCAGCTCTTTCGGCTGCTCAGCGGTGATGCTGATCTTGCGAGGCAGGCTGCTCTCCACTACAGGCACCGAGATGGTCAGAACACCATACTCATAGCTGGTGCTGATATGATCGATATCCAACGGCTTGTCGAAGGTGATTGTGCGTTCGAACTCGCCGCTGCCAATCTCATGGATCAGCCAGTTGACCTGCTTACCCTCTTCGACCAGAGCCGGATACTTGCCCTTCAAGGTCAGCGTCTGCTCCTGGACGGTCAGGTTGATGTCCTCGGGCTTAATGCCCGGCAACAGAACCTGCACCTGATAGCCAGATTCGGTCTGATAGACGTTGACCGGAACATAGACATTGGTAGCAGTGCCGAACCAGGTCGGGCGTACAAAGCTCTGCTCAAAGAGCTGATTCATTGCATCACGTAAGCTCAGCATCTCACGCCAGGGATCAAAGCGAACCAGAGTAGTCATAGCTTATCACCTCCTAAACATGAGTTTTGATGCTAATACTTCGTGAAAACAATCTATATCCAGAGGTTGGTCAGCTTCCTGCTGACTCCTCAACCTCTTTCCACTGATGAGAAACACCGGGATGTTCTTATTCCCGGCACCTCTCACCTCTTCCATCAGTGAGAAACGCCGGAGATATACTTTTTATTCCCTATACCGCCCATCTCTTTCCACCCACTGGAATCACCAGCCATTTCTCTTTTAACCTCGCTATCTCTCATCCCCTCTACCATCCCTAACACCAGAACATTCGCTTTTATTCCCGATATCTCTCATCCCCTCTACCATCCCTAACACCGGAATACTTGCTTTTATTCCCGATGCCTCTCATCCCATCTGCCATCCCTAACACCAGACCATTCGCTTTTATTCCCAACACCCTTGCTACTTCCATCAACCATAAACACGGGATTTCTTTCTTCTATTCCCGATGTCTCTCATCCTTCCACCATCCACCAACACCAGGATACCTGCTTTTATTCCAGATATCTACCATCATCGGAAAATATCTGGAACACTCTTTTGCTTTTTATTTCTCCCTCATACTCTATGAACAACGTTAAACTACACCCTTATTCCCACCGATATGCTTTTTCCTGTTAGTATGTATGGCTCTCAGCATCCCTACTCTCCCTGCCGGGACGGATGCGTGGTTTCGCCGCGCCTCCATCTCCCCGCGCGACATGATACAATAAACTCAGGCTGCACACGCGTGTGCCATAAGCAGTTAGAGGGAAGCTGCCGGGCAGAACCTTCTCCTGGCGTCCCTGCGCACGGCTCTGCCGCACAAGGAAGGGAAGCTGCCGGGCAGGACAGGCACAATGTGCCTGTCCTGCCCGGCAGCTTCCCTAAGGCGAGCGCCGTAGGCGCGAGCAGGCAAGAGCGTCAGAAATCAGACACTCCTGGCAGAGATAAACATGAAAGGCGGTTCATGATACAGGCTCTAATCTTCGATTTTGACGGTCTCATCCTCGATACAGAAACGTCAGCATTGCAATCATGGGCAGAAATTTATCAGGAATATAATTGTGAAATCCCTATGGCAAAATGGATGTCAATTATCGGCGGTACAGTCGGACTCTTCGATCCCCTGGACTATCTGGAGCAGCAGATAGGACGGCCTGTCGAGCGCGAGGCGCTTCTCGCCAGGCGGCGCCAGCGACATGAGGCCACGACATCCACACTCTCCGCACTGCCCGGCGTTGAGGACTATCTCGCCGACGCCAGGCGCCTCGGTATGAAAATAGGGCTGGCCTCAAGCTCAACGCGGCGCTGGGTGAGCGGTCATCTCACGCGCCTCGGCCTGCTGAAATACTTCGACTGCGTGCGCTGTGCCGACGATGTTGCCCATAAAAAGCCAGATCCCGAACTGTACCTTGCTGTGCTTCAAGGACTCGGTGTGGAGGCAGGGCAAGCGGTGGCGCTGGAAGATTCCCCCAACGGCGTCACAGCCGCCCAGCGAGCCGGCATTTTCTGCGTCGCGATCCCGAATGCACTTACTGGACAACTGCCACTCGATCACGCGGATTTGCACCTGACCTCACTGGCGGAAATGCCGCTGGAGCGCTTGCTCACAGAGGTCGAGCGGCAAAGGAAAGCATAGGGTAGTGCAAGATCTTGTAGCGGCCGGCTCCGCTCGGCGCAGACAATCTTTTGCGCGTTACACAAGATAAAATACCTGATCGCATGCCAGACAGATAGAGCCTATCTCAGCATAAATTACCCTTGACGTAAGGCCCTGCCATCATGTACAATCGCGGAGGTAGGATATTGGTGTCACTGCTCATCATCTATATAGCCTGGGATCGGTTATTCGCATATTCTTGCATGCTCATACAATAAACTGGCAGGGTTGCCCCCATCATCCACGAACTATCAGCAGGATCGGGAAAAGTAACAGGTTGCAGGGTTAACCACACAGACCATTGGTCCCGGCGCATCGAGCAGGCCAGGTGGAAGGGGCAAACTCGTTTGGGATTAAAACTATGGATTCGCTAGATTCGGTGATACATAACGAACCGAAGGAGTTGGGGTGGCTCCTTGATGCCATGTTTGAACAAGTTGTCATCGGCATGGCATACGTAACGCCGAGCGGCAAGCTTCTGCGGGTGAACCAGCGCCTGAGCAACATGCTGGGCTACCCACGAGAGGAGATGCTGCACCGGACATTATTGGCAATGACACATCCCGAAGACGAGGCTATAGCGTATGAGTATTACCAGCGCATGCTAAACGGTGAATTTCAGACGTATGCGCTGGAAATACGCTATTTGCGGAGGGATGGCTCGTATATCTGGCTGCATCAGACGACGGCGCTTTTACGCGAGCCGGGCGGGCCGCCGCACTATTTCATTATCATCTTTGAAGACGTGACCGAACGCAGAAAGATGGAGGAGGAACGCATGCAACTGCTGGCCCGCGAGCAGGAGGCGCGTGCGCAAGCTCAGGCCAATGAAATGGCGCTCCGCAAAGTCAATCAGAGCATGGACGAGTTTTTCGCGATTGCCAGCCACGAGATGAGCAGTCCGATCACAGCGATCAAGGGCTATATCCAGTTAGCGGAGTATCGCCTGCGTAGCGGCTCGCTGGTCGAGGGACTTGAGATACTGCGACAGGCCGACTATCAGTGTAACCGTTTAAGCCGACTGGTGGGCGACCTGCTCGATGTATCGCGGGCACGCCAGGGGAAAATGATAATGCGCTTCTCCCCGTGTGATCTTGCAACTATCGTACAAAGGACCGTCGAGGAGCAGCAGGTCTCGGCGCCCGAACGCAGCATTCGTTTGTCCCTTCCAGCACACAAGGCTGTACCCATCGTTGCTGACGCGGACCGTATCGGGCAGGTGCTCACCAACTACCTCTCCAACGCGCTCCGGTATTCGCCGCAAGAGGCCCCTGTAGTGGTGAGCCTGTGCGTGGAGTCCGGCAAGGCGCGTGTCACTGTGCATGACGAGGGGCCGGGGATCCCATTTGAGCAGCAGGAGCTTATCTGGGAGCGTTTTCACCAGGTAGACCTGTTCAATTTCAGCAGTGGCCTGGGGCTTGGTCTCTACATCAGCAAAATGATTATCGGCATGCATCAGGGCAGCGTCGGCCTTGAGAGCGCTCCGGGCCTGGGATCTACGTTCTACTTCACGCTCCCCCTGGCCGATGCCAGCGATATAGAATAGCCGGGGCTTTGTGCTCAGGGCAATTTAAAAGTCATATATGGCGTTCATCGCGCGGCTACGCACGGAGGAGAACTTTTCAATGGCCTGCTTAAGCTGCTGCGTTGACATGTATGGTATAGTATGGGTAATGCACCCGTAGCTCAATGGATAGAGCGGCTGACTTCGGATCAGTAGGTTGCGGGTTCGACTCCTGCCGGGTGCGGTTTTTTTATGTGAGGAATATCAATCACCCCATAGGATCATCAAAGTAGTCCGTTTCTACCACATCCAGTAAGTATCGATCCTCTGTGGCCTGTGCAAAATCCTCCTCCTGGCTGACAGAAAGCACCTGTTCTATTTCTTGAAATAGACCTGCTAGCCCTCGCTGGAAGGGTTTCTTATTTTTCCCTGCCCATTCATAATGCAACTTCGTATGGCAGCTGGCACAAAGTACGGTACATTTTGCTACTTCTCTTTTGATCCGCTCGGCACCGTATCCGAGCCTATCTGATACTCAGTGTCCTTTCTCTCCTTTGCCCAGCATTTGTGCGGCTTCGCCGCACAGCAGATAGAGTATGTTGTACGAGAAAATGCGTGAAATGCATTTTCTCGTACAACATACTCTATCTGGCGAGCGCCGCAGGCGCGAGGTCCGCTTCCATAGCCCAATAACGTCCCCCTCCCTCGTTGTCATAGGTAGAAGGAGGTTGACTTTGCATATTCCGAGTTCACCTCGGGCGATGCAGGGCTGCCGGACGCTGGCCGAGCGCCGCGCCGCTGGCAAAGAACTGCGCAAAAAGGTGCCTCGCTCCAGCCATGCAGAGTGGCGCCCGCCGGCTGATCGCCCCGATCCGCTGCGCCTGCTCGAAGAACAGAATCGCACACGGCTGCAACATCTCGTGCCGCTGCGCTACCAGCGCATGGCCGTCTCCCCTTTCACCTTCCTGCGTGGATCGGCGATAGTCATGGCCCGCGACCTGGCCGCAACGCCAGTCACCGGCCTCTACACGCAGATCTGTGGCGACGCCCATCTTAACAACTTCGGCATCTACGCCACGCCCGAGCGCAACCAGGTCTTCGATGTCAATGATTTCGACGAGACCCTGCCGGGTCCGTGGGAGTGGGATATCAAGCGCTTTTCCGCCAGCATTGTCGCCGCCGGGCGCGTGAACGGCTTCCCTTCCGCGACGAACAGGCGCGCCGTGCTGAGCGGCGTGGAGTCGTACCGCGAGCACCTGTGGCAGTACAGCGCCATGCGCTACATCGATGTCTGGTACTCGCGCATCGACTATGAGACCTCTCTGGAGTTCGTGCGCCCCGACTTCCGCTGGTACATCACAAAACAGCGCGAGAAGGCGCGCCTGCGCTCACACTTGCAGGCATTTCCCAAAATCGCTATACAGGTCGATGGTCAGTATCGCATCAAGGATGACCCGCCCCTGATCGTACACCTGGCCGACGAAGAACTGAGCCACAGATTGCAAGAGTTGCTGCAAGCCTATCGCCCATCGGTGCAGGAGGATCGCCAGGTGCTTCTCAGCAAATACCACTATGTGGATATCGCGCAGAAAATCGTCGGCGTGGGCAGCGTCGGCACGCGCTGCTACGTCGTCCTGCTCATGGGTAACGACAATAACGATCCGCTGCTCTTGCAAATTAAGGAAGCGCAGGCATCGGTGCTCGAACCGTATCTTGGCCCCAGCATCTATCCCAACCATGCCCAGCGTGTCGTCTGCGGCCAGCGCCTCATGCAAGCCGCCAGTGATGTGTTCCTGGGCTGGACCAGGCTGGATAGTACTGACTTCTACATCCGCCAGCTTCGCGATATGAAGCTATCGGTAGATCTCACAACCCTGGTTCCTGAAGGCTTTATCGAGTACTGCCGCTTCTGTGGCTGGGCGCTGGCGCGCGCGCATGCTCGCTCCGGCGATCCAGCGCCCATCTGCGGCTACCTGGGCAGCAGCGACGCCTTTGACCGCGCCATCGTTGCCTTTGCCGAGGCATACGCCGACCAGACCGGGCGCGACCACGCCGCGCTGGTCGCCGCTTATCCGCAACTTGTTGCGACGAGGCGATAGTGGTGCACCCCTACAGGCGATAACTTAACGCTCCCACATGTCATTCTGAGCGGCGTGAGCCATAGCCCTTCGGTCCTCTCGGCTACGGCTCACGCCGCCCAGGATAACATTCCCTTCTGACCTCCGAGAAATCTCGACAGTGAGCTTTAGTGCTCTCGCAGAAAGCGCTGCACCACGTCGATAAACTGATCGAAGCGCTCCCGATAAATCATGTGGCCGGCGTTCTCAAAGCGCACGATCTTGACGTTCGGCTGAGTCGATGGCTCCTCGCGCAGCGCCTGTGGCGCTCCTGGTACAGAAAAGTAGCCACTATACATCAACAAGACCGGGCAGGTGATGCGCTCCTGCAATGCTTTGACCTCCTCAAACTGCGCCTTGCGCAGCGACCACAACGAAGGACCGAGTTCAACCAGCCCCAGATCAACGCGCGCGGAGGATTCGACCATCGCCACGTACTCATCCTCCGGCGGCAGCGGCGCCCCCGGCGGCAACTGGTGCAGCGATGAGACCAGGCGCTCTTCGTGCGTCTGCGTCTTGAGGTCGCGCAGCCAGGCGACCCAGGCATTGTACCAGGCTTTATACCCTTCGGAACTGCTCATCGCCTCGACATCGCCGAGTTGATCGTTTGCTCCTCCTACAAGGACGCAGCGCGGCAGATCCGGGTAGAGCGCGGCGAGCCTCAGCGCCGTTTCGCCGCCCAGCGAGAAACCGAGCACGGCAGGCTTATCCAGCCCGAGCGCACGTATAAATTCCGCTACATCGTCGGTGAGCAATTGCGGTGAATATCCGCTGGCTATCCCGTCCGAGAGACCATGCCCCCTGGCATCGACCATAATCACATCGTACTGCGACTCCAGTACCTTCGCTGTGCGTAGCCAGCTCAACGCGCTCTCCATAAACCCATGCAAAAGCAGAAGCCGGGGCTTATCGCCTCCGGTGCGATAATAATGCTGCTGGATGCCGTGCGCCAGAACTCTGTCCTCGGTCCAATGCGCAGGGACGAGAGCCTCGATCTTCCTGTACCGTTTCACAGTTTCAATTTGCGCTTCTGATAAATGCGACTGCATGTCCATGATTTCATCCTTTCCAGTGGCGAGCGCCTGCGGTGCACGCCTTAGAATGTGTTCGATTTCCAGCCCCATCGCAAACCCGCGCCGGCGGTTCTCGCCGGGCGTGGGTGCGGCTGCGCCTCGCCGAACACTATATAAAAGCCGAGCGCCGCAGGCGCGAGCCAGCGTGGGTGTCGAAAATCAGACCCTCTCTCAGATATTGCTGTGCAGAAAATGTGCTCCGAGTATTTTCTGCACAACAATATCTATCTTTTGCGCGGTGGGGCCGCGTGACTGCTCAGCCAGAGAGATGAGGACGCTGAGCACCAGTCATCTCCAGGATAAAGCATGACGTAACGTCATGGTCAAGCGCTTGACATTCTGTTCTTCCAGAGGCTAGAATCAAGCAATTAATTTACTTTGTTGATCTATTAACTCTACTTAATTCTGGGGAATACAGGAGTGATGTGATGGAGTCGACCCCCTCCGCTTCAATGGACGCGCCGCGCGTCGATACGCGGCTGGGCAAGTTCTCGCAGGGCTGCACCGTGCTGCTCACCGCGCTGGCCTTTGTCTTCAACCTGCCTGTCCTTGTCCTGATTACTGCCGCTGTGATGGCGATCAGTGCGCTTGCCCCTACAGCCAGCCCCTATCGCCTGCTCTACCGCGGCGTCGTCGTTCCGCTCGGTTGGCTCAAGCCGCGCATCGTCGAGGATGATCCAGCTCCCCATCGCTTCGCGCAGGGAGTTGGCGCGGCCTTTCTCTTCGCCGCCAGCATCATCCTCTTCCTTACGCACGCCATAGCGATTGGCTGGGCACTCGATCTGATTGTCTTTGCCCTGGCCGCCATCAACCTGACCACCGGCTTCTGTGCCGGCTGCTTCGTCTATTATCACCTGGGACGCCTGGGCCTGCTGCCAAAGGTGCGCTACGAGGGTGGCTTCCACTGGCGGGGAGTGTAAATGATGGCGCCGATCCCTGTACGCCTGGGCCTGCTGATCCTGATAGGTCTGGCCGTCTGCCTGCTCGTCTGGGCGGGGCGGCGTTTTGTGGAAGCACAGCGCCGCAAGGCACTCGCCGCTGCTCCACTGGACGTTCCAGCGCAGCCCGGTGAGAATGCTCCCCACTCCGGAGCCGGCGCCTCTCGTGTGCACATTCTGGCCTTCAGCACCGCCGACTGCCGTCAATGCCATCAGCTTCAGATGCCGGCCTTGCAGCGTGTCGTGGCCGCGCGCGGCGAGAGCGTGAGAGTGACAGAAGTTGACGCGAGCACAGAGCAGCAACTCGTCCAGACCTATCATGTGCTCACTGTGCCCAGCACGGTTGTGCTTGATACAACAGGTAAGGTCCAGGCCGTCAATTATGGCTTCGCCAACACCCGGCGCCTGCTCGAACAGGTAGATCAGGCGCTGGCAAAAGCTCCGGTTTGCTGATGTTATGCCTCGCGTGGCTTCAAGACGAAATCATAGTTCACGATATAGAACGGTGCCGTGACATGGTAGCGCTCCGCTTCCGCCTGCGATTCGTGACGTACAAAATCGACCACCAGCGAATCCTTCGTGCCAAAGACCGCATCCGAATCGAGATATTTATCCCCCTTGACGAACAGGTGCGTCGTCACCGGTATGAAACCGGGCGCCGTAATGAGCAGGTGAATGTGCGCGGGACGGAAGGGATGGCGCCCCAACGAACGCAGGAGCTGCCCCACCGGCCCGTCGTTGGGGATAGAATACGATACCGGCTTGATGCCTACAAAGCAGTAGTTCCCTTCGCTATCGGTGCGGAACTTGCCGCGTAAATTCATATCCGGCTGCTCGGGATCCTGCTGCTCATACATGCCATTCTCGTCGGTCTCCCATACGTCGAGCAGAGCACCGGCAATCGGCGTTCCATCAGTTGAAAGCACGCGCCCCATCACTACCGCTGGCTCACCGCGACCATCCTTGCTGATCGTCGCCCCCATCGGCAATTCTGGCGCACCCTCACGATAGAACGGGCCAAAGACTGTGCTCTCGGTTGCGCCTTCCGACAGGCGGTGATTGATGGCATCGACAAGCATCGATACACCGGTAACGTCGGAGAGCAGGATAAATTCCTGGCGTTTATCGTCGCACATATGCCCGGTTCTGGTCAGGAACTGAATGCCCAGCGCCCACTCCTCCTGGGTAAGCTCGACCTCGCGAATGAAGGCGTGCAGATGGGAGATGAGGCTGGTCATAACCTGCTTTAGCCTGGGATTGGGCGTGTTTGCCATACTCTCTAATACGTTCTGAGTAATCTGCTCCTCAGTATTGTTGCTCATCCGCTGTTTCCTCCTCTTTAGATATCACTCAGGCTGCCGTGCCTGCCACGACCGGCAGCGAAACGACGTGCTCCCTCTACCGACTCTCCTGATTGGAGCACTTCCAGGCCACGGCGCGTCTCGTTACGCAGCGCTTCCGTCCACGGCCGGGACCACTGCTCATAGACACCCAGGCGGTCAGAACGCAAACATCGTTGAGGGAAACGCGCAAGATCATCCGCAAGCGCGAGCGCGCTGGTAAGCGCCTCTCCTGGCCGTGTAAGGCGATTGACAAGGCCCATAGTTACCGCCTCCTGCCCGGACACGCCGCGCCCGGTGAGGATCATATCAAGTGCATGGCTTTGTCCAATAAGGCGCGGCAGGCGAATCGTGCCGCCATCGACAAGTGGTACTCCCCAGCGACGGTTAAATACTCCAAAGACCGCATTTTCCGCGGCCACACGTAGATCGCACCAGAGCGCTACTTCGAGTCCGCCCGCGACGGCGTAGCCCTCGACTGCGGCAATGACCGGTTTGGAGAGCAGCATCCGTGTGACGCCCAGCGGCCCGTCTTCCTCTTCGCTAACCCGAGGCGTCCGCGTCCCGTCAGCGACCGCTTTGAGATCGAAGCCAGAACAGAAGGTTCCCCCGCTTCCAGTCAGGACCGCAACGCTCAGAGCATCATCGCTGTCAAACTCACGAAACGTCCGGGCCAATCTCGAGGCCGCTGGCTCATCAAGAGCATTTCTCACTTCTGGTCGATTGATGGTGACAACGAGCGTGCTCCCTCGCCTCTCTGCCAGTATCGTGGGCTGTCCATGATCGTTTGTGCTCATATCGTGGGACATAGCAACTCCTTCTCTGCTGTTCTAAAAACATTTGCATATCGTGTACCCCAAAACTATGGAGCGCATCTGACAAAACGCATGGGATAGCGATGCAGGGATTCGACTCCGCTGGATGTCACGCGGACCAGTTCCCCCACCTGCACGCCCATGCGCTCATCTTCGGTAATTACGTTGGGCTGGATCACCACGGTCATATTCTTCTCGAAAATGAACGGCGGCGCGCCTCGCGAGCCTGTCCGGCGTGTCCGCAGGATAGGAGGCAGATAGCCGCCGCCAAAGCCGTGCACGAGATCATCATAAATCGTCAACCCCTGCTTATGGATGAATTCAGCCTCGTCCAGTACCGCGTCGCTGCTGGCCCCCGCGCGAATCACCCCGGCTATGCGCTGGAAGACCTCGACGGCGATATCGTAGAGCCGCTGGTACCCGGCGGTAGGAGGCGCGGCGATGGTAAAAGGACGCAAGATCTGGCCCGGATAGCCGGGACAATACTGCGCACTGATCTCGGTCAGGAGTACGTCCCCCTGTTCGAGACGGCGCCAGGATGGATACTGCGCCGGCACACAGGCCGCCGGATTCTGCATCGGCGTGGTCACGAGATAGTGAATGTGCGTCCTGCCGCCCAGAGGCAAATACGCTCCCTCGATGATGGAGACCAGATCGTGCTCGGTAAGTCCGGGGCGCGCCTCCTGTTCGAGCGCGACCATCACACGATCACTGAGTTCGGCGCCCGTGCGCAGGAAAGCAATCTCTTCCTCGCTCTTGACGAGGCGCAGCCGCATGAATTGAGTGCTGACATCTACGAGTGTGACCCGGGGAAGCTGGCGGCGCAGCGCCTCATAGTGCTGGAAGGGGATTTGACCGGCCAGGCCAATACGGCGTATCCCTGATCCCTGGCTGCTCAGGTGTTCGGCAGCGGTGACAGCGGTATTATCGCCTCCCCAGCGCACATCTGAGCAGCAGGCCATGCGGCGCGCGGTTGGCACATGATTATACATCTGTAAGAAGAGCGCTGGCTCACCCCCGGCGGGAACGATGAGGATAGCTTCGCGGGTGGCAGCAAAACCAGAGAGGTAATGGATCGCCTCAAAAGCGCTGGTCGTGCCATATACCAGCAGGGCGTCAAGATCTTCCTTGAGCATCAATGCTCGCACCGCCGCATAGCGGCGAGCCATCTCTTCATCAGAGAAGCGCGGGTACGGGGTTGTCGTCTGCATCGGCATCTCTCCAGAACGTTCTGCTCTGAGTGTATCATATCTGAAGCATTCTATCGCCGCGCTTCGTATACCTCCAGAACGATTATAATGCAGTTTAACTTTTTAAACCGAGAACTTCGAGCGCAATCATCCTCGCATGGAAAAGGTAAAGAGCATCATTTAACCGCGAAGCGCCTGCGCCGCCTCATCCCACCCCCTGCGAGCCACCAGAGGTGGCGAGGTGTACCATCCCCAGAATAATACCATTTGCTCTGATTTCGTTTCCAGGCTATAATAGAGACCCAATCCATTATAAGACGGGACGAAGCAAAAGTATGGATGAGCACCAGGCAAGACCGCGCAGGGCTATCGTCGTACATAGTCCATATTCGGGCAAGTCGGACCAGTTGCCAGCGGCCATTACCTCTTTGCAACAGCATGGCATCGAGATCGCAGCCGTCTCGATAAAAAACCTGGATGGTTTGCCCCCACAGGGAACCCGCTGGGTGGAGAACGGCTTCGACACAGCTATCGCCGCCGGCGGCGATGGACTGGTAGGCGGCGTCGCCACGCATGTCGTCGAAAGCGGCCTGCCAATGGGCATTCTGCCGCTGGGGACGGCGAACGATATCGCCCGTTCATTGAGCATTCCGCAAGAATTGCCAGCAGCTATCGAGACTATCACGGACGGCAAAATCGCAGAGATAGACATCGGCGTGGCGCAGCCCGCCGAGCAAGCTCCTCACTCTGCCAATCCCCAGGCCGGGGGACACTCGTTCGCCACCATTTCTACCCACCAGCGCAGTTTCTTCGTCCATGCGCTGACCACCGGGCTGAACGTCCAGTTTGCGCGGCTGGCTACTAACGTCGCTACCCGCCAGCGCTTCGGGCGCCTCACCTATCCCTTCGCCGCGCTTGAGGTCCTGAGAAACCACCAGGCGCTTGAGATGGAGATGACTTTCGAAGGGCTGGTAGTAATGAAGCCGACTGCCGACCAGGCAGGGGCGACCACGCCCGTCATCAGCGCGGACACGGTAGAATTCCGCTGCCGCGCCTTGCAAGCCACAGTGATCAACGCCCCGGTCTTCGGTGGAGCCTGGCAGCTCTCCATACCCGGGGCGAACCTGCAAGACCGCCTGCTTGACATCGTTATCATCGAGGACATTGACCTGGAAGATCTGGGGGCCAGCATCGCCAGTTTCTTCAACCAGCAGACGGCGCCCGCTGCCGGGCCCGCGAGCTGGCAGACCAGCTTTCCACAGTTCCGAGAAGCTGAACTGATCGCCCTGCCCGGCATTCACCACGTCCGCGCGCGCGGCGTGATTATCAAGACGAACGCCGATCCCCAGGATGTGACGCTCGATGGCGAGGTGCGGGGCCGGACGCCAATAGATACGCATATGGCCGAGCAGCGCCTTAAAGTTCTCGTGCCACCTGGCACATCATAGAGAGCGATAAAAGGAAAGAAGTAAGAATAACAGGTTTTTCATCTCTGCCCTCAAGCTCAGATCCCCCGATTGGATACCGCCAGATAAGGAAATATGCCCTATTTTCTATACAAGCCAGCACAACTATAGTATAGTACCTCTCGGGGCAATACAGAGCAGCTTTCAACGCACCTGGCCGTCTGCCAGGCGCGTTTGCAAAAGCGTACACAAAGGGAAGCGCGAGATGATTAACGAGAGCAATACGACGCAACGTACCGCAATTACGACGCTGGGGCGCTATCGCCTGCTGCGGCACGTCGGCAAGGGGGGGATGGGTGACGTATGGCTGGCTGAAGATCCGCGTCTGCATCGCCAGGTTGCGATCAAGACATTGCCTTCCCACAGCCAGGGCGATCACGAATTCCTACTGCGCTTTGAGCGTGAGGCGCAGGCAGCAGCGGCGCTCAACCATCCTCACATCCTTTCGGTTCACGACTATGGCGAGCAGGCTTTGCCCGATGGACAGACCATCATCTTTATCGTGATGCCGTTTGTCTCAGGGGGTTCGCTGGCGGATCGCATCAGCGCGCTCGCCGCTCGCAACTCGGCCATGCCACAGCAAGAGGCCATTCTCTATCTTACACAGGCAGCAGAGGCGATTGACTACGCTCATGAGCAGGGCGTGATTCACCGCGACATCAAGCCAGCCAATATGTTGCTGCGCAGCGAAACCTGGCTCCTGCTCGCCGACTTCGGCATCGCACGTATCCTGACCAGCGATGAGCGACTCACTCAGGCGGGCGTGGGTTTCGGCACCCCGGAATATATGGCCCCGGAACAGGCGCAGGGCCGGGCGGAGTTCGCCAGCGATAACTACAGCCTGGCAGTCATCGCCTATTACTTTTTCACGGGTCGGCTGCCGTTCAAAGCCGATAACTCCTATGCTACAACGATTCAGCACCTTACCATGCCCCCGCCACCGCCCCGGCAGTTCAACCCGGCGCTCCCCCCGGCTACCGAGGCCGTCTTGCTCTACGGCCTGGCTAAAGATCCCCGGCAGCGCCCGCCTTCCGCTCGCGCTTTCGTTACGGAACTCCAGCGCTCGCTCGGCAGCGCCACCTACGAGCCAACCTATGTGAAATCCGGGCCGCAACAGACAGCGAGCGCGCCTTTCACGCCGCGTCCCGACTCGTCATATCCACCATACGCCACGCCCGCGCCGGGCACCGGTTTCAACCCCCCCACCCCCACGTTCGTATCAGGAGGCCAGGCAACGGTAAGCGCGCCTTATACCGACACGGCGCCCACTATGACGCGCCGCCGCCTATTGATCGGAGGAGGCGCGGTCCTGGTGATAGCAGGCGGCGGGTTTGGCATCTGGGCCTTCGCCTCCCGTTCGCACGCGGGGCAGGTCACGCCCCCCGGAGGACAGCCCGCCACCTCATCCTCCCCGTCCACCCAGGGCAACACCGGCAATGGAGCAAACGGTCCCCTGCTGCTGCAAGGACATAATAAACCCGTCGCCTCGCTGGCCTGGTCGCCCGCAGGTAACATACTCGCCTCGGCAGGTTCAAACGACGATGGACAGGTCTTCCTATGGGACATCCAGGCGCTCTCACAGCAGAGCGGGCAGACGCCCAGGCCAAAGGCGAAACAACAATTCAACACTGGCATCGATCTGCTGCTGGCCTGGTCGCCCAGAGGCGACATGCTGGCTATCGCCAACGCCGGAAACAACCAGAGCGGGCTTCAATTCTCGAACATCAATACAGATGTGTTTGTTTATTCAGGGGATCTCGCCGGATTCGCGCCCGGCTACAGCGACAAGTTTACTTTCCAGGATATTGTATCTATCTCAGCCATAGCCTGGGCACCCGGTCCCTACCTGGTTACTATCACCCAGCCAGCATTTAAGGTCAACAATCCCTACACAATACGAGCATGGGACCCGGCTCATCCCCAGCGGCAACTGACATCGCTCAACATCACCCACGAACTTAGCATCGGCGAAGCTTACACAACACCCAATCTGTTAGCCACCACGAACTCGACACCGCTCAATCTGGCAGTGGGCACCATCGATGGCGTTCTGGTCGAAGAGTTGAGTGCAGCGGGGCAGGCATTGCAGTGGAAACAGCGCTTTTTGCTCAAATTTCAGGATAAATATGCTTTCGAGGATATAGGAGCGCTTGGCTGGTCGCCGGATAGTCAGTTCATTGCCGCCATCGGTACCGATAACCCGACGAGCATTACCATCTGGAACTTACAGAATCAGACCTATGTGGACGCGCGGACACTGCCGGATTCAAGCACCTACCTCACCACTCTCGCCTGGAATCCAGCTCCCAGCAGCACGCTCCTCGCAGCCGGAGCGAAGAACGGCACGGTCTACATCTGGGACAGCAGCGGCAATACGCTGCCACAAAAGACGCTCAATGCAACACAGGGGATCAATAGCTCGGTCAGAGCGCTGGCCTGGTCGACGGATGGGCAGTGGTTGGCGGCGGCTTATAACGATGATAATGCAAGTATTCTTGTCTGGAAAATGTGAGGCTTTCATATGCTAATAAATCAAATTACGGACTGGCAGGGACACATGCTTGGTCGCTACCGCCTGGTGCAGCGTATCGGCAAGGGTGGAATGGGAGAGGTCTGGCTGGCAGATGATACGCAGCTTCGTCGCCAGGTCGCGGTCAAACTGCTGCCCGCTGTACATGCAACAGACCGGGGCTACCTGCAAGCCTTCGCCTACGAAGCGCGGGCAGCCGCCGCGCTGGAACATCCTAACATTCTTCCGGTGCACGATTTCGGCGAGGAGCCTGCCGCCGATGGCGCGGTTGTGACATACCTGGTCATGCCATATATGACCGGCGGCTCATTGCGCAATCGCATCCACAGCGTGACCGGCCCACTGCCACTGGACGAGAGCCTGCATTATCTCAAACAGGCCGCAGACGCCATCGACTATGCACATAGCCATCAGGTGCTGCATCGCGATATCAAACCGGCCAACATGCTGCTGCAACAACGCTGGCTCTTCCTGGCCGATTTCGGCATCGCGAAACTACTCTCCAGCACGACGCAGCATAGCCAGACGCACTCCGGATCCGGCACCCCGGAATACATGGCGCCCGAACAGGCGGAGGGGCACGCCGAGCCGGCCAGTGACCGCTATAGCTTCGCGATGGTCGCTTATCAGTTGTTTACCGGCTCATTGCCATTCAGGGGCCACTCGGCGCAGGAAATCCTCCTCAAACAACAGCGCGATACGCCGCCGCCACCGCGACAACTGGCCCCTACCATGCCACAGGCCGTGGAAGATCTGCTTTTGCAGGGCCTTGCGAAACGCGCACAGGATCGACCCTCCTCATGCACATCTTTCGTAGAAGCGTTAGAGCGGGCCTGGCAAAAGTCTCCCCGGCCACAGGCAGCGCCGCAGGCCACCTTCTTCGCCCCTCCCATGCAAACAAGCGGCGACCCGGAAGCGACGGTGCTGGCTCCCTGGAGCAAACGGCTGCGCGCGCTGAGTCCGGATTTTCCGTTGCCTTTCTCGACGACACCCGTACCAGCTCCCCCCGCGGCTCAGGAGAGTGGCGCTGCCCCGGCGAGCGCTCCCATCACAGGGCAGCCAGCTCGCGCGGCTGCCCCGGATTCCGCACCCTTGAAAGCTCCCGCCGAGCCACACACCGGCTATGGTATGCTTCTCAACAACGTCCAGGTACGTTCTGGCACCACCGAGAAGACTCCGGCTGTCGCCGCGCCCCCACCCGGCAAAGCGCAGGCTCCTTACGCGCCGCCTGCGGGTAATGTTGTGGCCTCGCCAGCGTCTGCGCCTACCCAGATCTCTACCGCGCCTCAGCCGGCCTTTCCTCCGCTTGCTGGCAATATGCAGCAGCCCGTTACTCCCAGGCCGCTACAGGGACCTTACGGCTCCTTCCCTGCCAGTATGCAATCGCCTGCTACTGGCGCTTTCGGCAGCATGCCGACAAGCTATAGCGCGACGGACAACAACGGGCGTTTCACGGTCCCGCCGGTGCCCCAGACGCCCACACAGCAGCGTGCGATCAGCCGGCGCACGCTGCTGATCGGTGGCGCTGCCGCCGCCGGGATCGCTGTTGTCGGAGGATTCGTAGTCCCTTCGTTTTTCGCGAGGCGCACCGTCGACCAGCCGCCGCCCCCGGGACCCCATAAGCTCATCCCCGGCATACCGCTGCTGGCGCTGACAGGGCATACCAACAAGGTATGGACAGCGGTATGGCATCCCTCCGGGCGCTACCTGGCGACGGGAGGCGAAGATAATCGCCTTATGCTCTGGGATATCGGCAGCTATTTGCAAAAGGGCGGGCACAAATTCCAGACCGTCGCGACGCCGCTCCATAGCTGGAAGTTCTCCGACAATATTTACAATAATAAGGTGAGCTGGTCGCCAGATGGCCGCTTCCTGGCTGTGAGCGTATTCAACACCAACCAGTTTTATATGGTCGAGCCATTCGCCAAAGGCAGCCCGATGTCGAAATACCTGGATGTCAACCAGGTAAATAACATTCTCGCACCCGGCTACGAATATGTAGCCTGGGCATCCCATAGCAACATCTTCGCGACTTCGGTCTTTGAGACCGAAGATGTCGTACTCTGGCAACTCGGCAAACCTTACAATCCTGTAGGAACTCTGCATGGTCCCAAAGCGTCGCAGCCAGGAGTTGAGGTAGAAATTGTTGCCTGGTCGGCGGACGGAGCCTACCTGGCCGGCGAGCGCAACGATGGCAACGTCGTCATCTGGCAGATAAAGACGGGCAAGGTCAAAAATGTGATCTCGTTACCATCGCGCACGAACGCGAAGTCGGTATTCGTGCTTCGCGACGCGCTTGCCTGGTCGCCAACGAATGCCAGCCTGTTCGCTACCTCCGATCTGGATGCCGTGCTGGTCTACGATGGGATCAAGAACAAATTGCTGCTCTCGCTGGGAACCGACGATCCAGAGGCGCTTACCGTGCCAAAGATCAAGACCGATCTGACGCTGGTTCCCAACCTTACCGGTCTGTCCTGGTCGCCCAACGGGCGCTATATCGCTGCCGGCTATGGACGCAGCCACAAGCTCTATGTGTGGGATACGAAGAATGTATCTCCTCGCACAAAGAACGGCCTGCACCTGCAAACCATGATCTTTGGTGATAAGCAGGGACATAGCAATACTATCATCGATGTAGCATGGTCGCCCAGTGGGCGCTATATCGCCAGCACTTCATACGATAAAACGGTGATTATCTGGCAGGTCGATGGCGCATAATATCCCTACACAGAAGGAGGGCTATGACCGCACCCACCCCCGCCCTCCTTCCTCTGTGGATGATGGAAGATAGCGGGCGAGGGCGCAGCCCCCGCCCGCTATCTTCCATCATCCACAGAGAGCGACGAAGTCGCGATGCGTTATAATAAAATAAATGGTTATCTCATCTCTATAGTGCAGGAAAGAGATCGACTATGCGCATCGTTTCTCTGCTGGCGAGCGCGACGGAGATGATCGCAGCGCTCGGCTGCCTCGATCAACTCGTCGGACGCTCCCACGAGTGCGACTATCCACCAGAAGTGCTGCGACTGCCTGTGGTCAGCAAGGTACAGATCAGCGTTGACACCAGCAGCAGCCAGATCGACGCACAGATCAAGCGGCTCGCGCAAACAAAGGAGGCAGCACACAATAATGCTCTGAAAGCGTTGAGCATTTACGCTATCGATACCGAACTCCTCCAGCAGCTTCGCCCGGATATGATCTTTACACAAACACAGTGTGAGGTATGCGCCGTCAGCGAGCACGATGTGGTGCAAGCGCTACACCAGGTGACGGGCCTCCAACCGCGTATCATCTCGCTTGCTCCCTATCGCCTGAGCGACGTATGGGAGGACGTATTGCGCGTGGGCAAGGCGCTGGAGAGGCAGGGGCAGGCCGAAGATCTGATACGTGGCTATCAGCAGCGCCTCGAACGCCTGCGTGACATCACTGCCTCGCTGAGCGCGGAGCAGGGCAGGCCGCGCGTCGCGGTGCTGGAATGGCTCGATCCGCTTATGGGCGCCGGTAACTGGACTCCCGAACTGGTAGCGTATGCCGGAGGCGAGCATGTGCTGGGCAAGGCGGGCGAGCATGCCCCATGGCTGACGTGGGCGGACTTGCAGGCCGCCAATCCCGATGTGTTGATACTCTCTCCCTGCGGCTTCTCGCTTGAACGTATTATGGTCGATCTACCGCTGTTGCAGCAACATGCGGCCTGGCAAACGTTGCGCGCGGTACAAAGTCGACGCGTCTACGCCATCGACGGCAACCACTACCTTAACCGTTCAGGCCCGCGCCTGGTAGAATCAGCCGCG
>DATGLE010000154.1:0-3628 GCA_035294325.1 Ktedonobacteraceae bacterium
AAGATACGCATAATAATTACGACTCCTTTCAGTCCTCCGCAGGACAGGACCACGGTCGTCGTGGTTACGGCTCCCTGCTGCGCTGCCGGGATGTTATGAAAGGATTATAGCAGAATTGGTTGAGCGAGTACAGAAAAAATTTGCCTGGGGGTCCCGCATCCCTGGTAAAGGGCTATGCCGCCCTTAACCATCCTGCTTTAAGCCAGATCCTGGTTCTCTGGCCTTGAGGGCTGCCTGTGTGCGGTCATGCACCCCCAATTTGCCGAGGATGCTGCTGATATGGTTCTTGACGGTTCCTTCCCTCAGGTAGAGGCGCTCGGCGATCTGGCGATTCGTGGCGCCTTGAGCCAGCAGAGCAAGAATCTCGCGTTCGCGCCCGGTCAGTCGCTCGATGGGGGCAGCAGCATCAAAAGAACCTGTCACGGAAGAGGATGAGCTTGTGGATGATTCGTGAGAAGATGGCATAAGAGCGGAGAAGACCTTGCCGGCGATTTCTGGTTGGAGCAGTGTCTGGCCGCGCGCAGCGGCCCGCACCGTCTGAGCAAGCTCTCCGGCTGTGATGTTCTTGAGCGCATAGCCAAGCGCACCGGCATACAGGCCGGCGTGGACCAATTCAGTGTCGTCGAAGGTCGTCAG
The DNA here is from genome assembly GCA_035294325.1 of Ktedonobacteraceae bacterium. Classification (GTDB taxonomy): domain Bacteria; phylum Chloroflexota; class Ktedonobacteria; order Ktedonobacterales; family Ktedonobacteraceae; genus DATGLE01. The sequence continues at coordinate 637 of DATGLE010000154.1, forward strand.
CATGACAATGTGTATGCCGGGCCAGCGCTCCCTTAGCACTCTCGTCGCGGCGATACCGTCCATCTGTGGCATACGAATATCCATCAGGATCACATCGGGCAGCGTTCCCTCAGCTGAGAGGCGCTCCACAGCCATAAGGGCCGTCTCGCCGCTGTCGGCAGTATCCACAACTGCGAAATCCGGCTCGAACTCCAGCAACCGGCGCAAACCCTCGCGCACAAGTGTCTGGTCATCGACGATGAGAACTCGAATGCACTCCTTCATCGCCGTCTTCCCTGCCCTTGCTGTACAGCAGGCGAGGCGCCGGAGGCGACGCGAATGCGAGCAACAACGCGATATCCCTGCGGCTCAGCCGGGCCATAGCTTACGCATCCGCCAAGCGCTTCCAGGCGCTCGTGCAAGCCGAGCAGACCAAAACCACCCACCTGCTCTGAACCAGCAGCAGTTCCCGAGCCATTATCGAGTACCAGCAGTTCCAGTTCCTCATCCTCGTAACGCAAACGCAGCAGCACCTTACTGGCATGGGCATGTTTGCGCACATTCGTCAACGCCTCCTGCGCCACACGGTAGAGCGCGACCTGCACTTCCGGCGAGAGCGATGGCAGCGGCGTATCCAGGTCAAGCGTCAGGCAGATCTCGCTCGCGGTCTGCTCGAACTCGCTGCCCAGGTGCGTCAGCGCGCCGGTCAGACTAAGGTTTTCTACATACGATGGACGTAGAGCCGCGACAGCGTTATGCACTTCGCTCAACGCCTGCGCCGCGAACTGGCGCGCCTCGGCAAGCCCCGCCAGCGCACGCGCCGGATCGCGCTCCTGCCACTTGCTGACCGCTTCAAGCTGCATATGCAGGACCGAGAGATAGTGGCCAAGCGCATCATGAATCTCGCGAGCAAGGCGCGTGCGCTCACGCATAATCGCCAGTTCTTCAACCTCGTCAGCATAGCGCTGCAACTGCTGATGGGCCTGCGCTAGTTCGGCATTGGACTGCTCAAGACGATGGAGTAGCTCCTCGGCCTGCCTTTTTTGCGCATTCAGCACGCGCAGAAGCAGCAGGCAAAACGCGACAAAGGCAAAGAGCAGTAGCAGCCCGATCCAATCGGAAAACGCCTGCGACCAGTGCCACTGATCGGCTATGCCTGAGTTGATGCCTGCGGTCAGGCATATCAACAGGCTCAACGCAATGGCTACGCGAAAGGGTAAGATCGCACAATAGACGGTGAGCAACACCATGTCGACCGGCCAGTCAAATTGCAAGAAGCTCGCGCTCAATAGACCGCTCGTCAGCGCGAGAACCGTGAGGAGAGCAATCAGGAGGTATCGCGAGCGCAGCGATGCGACCTGTGGGGAGCGAGCGACTTTGAAAAACCAGACCAGCACAAGGGCATAGCCAACCTGGAGGATGGTAAAACTCAGCAGCTTCACCGCCGTCAGATGGCTCCCCTGCAAGATCACTCCTCGATATCCCAGGGCTAGCGTGAAGTATACGGCGATGATACCCACACTGCCCAGCGTCCTCGTCACGTTCAGAGAAGAACCGGCGGGCGAGATTTTCAATTGGTGAGACATGCCCAATTCCTTCCAGGCAATTTCCTTGACCTGTACTCTTCTGCATTATAGCACAGGTTCTCTACTATCAGAGCTAACCGTGGCGAAAGTCATGCTCAGGGATATATGACCTGTTACTCTGGTCATAGTCAGATACAGCGGGAATTTCTACCTTCAGAGATGACCAGCAGCACATCACACGAGGCAAGGACGGCGCTATACTAGGCACTATGGTGATGAAAATAAATACGGAGAAGCATCGAATGAGCATACAACCACTAGAAGGAGCCAACGAGCTGTCGAACAATCGCCCGGCAGCTCTGGTGCAAACCAGTGCTCGCATCCTGGCCGTTGCCATCGGCTATACCATTATCTCTCGATTGATCGGCCTGCTGACGGGGCCGCATCCATCGCTTTCCCTGGCTTACCTGCAAGCCCTCATCATCGACCTGATCACCGGGGCGGTCTATGCCCTGGTATTGTTACCGCTGGCGCGGCGCCTGCCCTATCGTATGGGCATGCGCACCGTCGCCCTCTTTTTGCCCCTCTACTGGATAGCCGTTCTAGGAAACCTCGTGGAAGCCTTCTTCTATACTACGATGTCTCGCCTCGCGCTGATCGCAGCTATAATCATCCTGGGTATTCCCTGCCTGGTGGCGAGCTGGCTGATTGCCTGGCTGCTCCCGGCCCATAATCAAAAGCAGCCAGCGCCGGGGATCGGGCAGATACTGCGCTCGCGCCCTCTGCTCTCCTGGCTCTGGCGCATCGTCGTCGTGGGGATCCTCTATTCGCTCTTTATTCAGATTTTTGGCAGCTTGCTGGCTCTGGGCAAATATTATACGAATTCCGCCTATACGTCTCAGTTGCATACAACCACGCAGCCGACCTCTATCACTCTACTGGAGGAGGCGATACGAGGCGTGATCTTCGCCCTGGTACTGCTCCCGCTCCTGGCCGTCATGCGCGGTCGAAGCTGGTCAAAGCTCCTTGCCCTGGCTCTCTACGTCATGTTGATCGATGCGGCCTTTGAATCCTGGCTGGCGATGCTGGCGCAAACATCCTGGACCATCGCTTTCAGGCTCGGTGAGGGTGCAAACCTGACGCTGGATGCGATTGTGCGCGGCATCATCGTTGCCTTATTCCTCGCACTCCCCGCATTGACAGACAAGTTAGAGCATGCTGATGTCAGACAGGAGTTGAGCGAGGGCCAGCGCCTGCAATAATTCAGGAGGAGGGAGCGTCAGCCGATATGCACGCGCTGACGCTCCTCGCGCTTCCACCTGCGCGCACAGGTGAAGAGTTCACGAAAAGCACGCAGAATTACCGTTGGCCGCGCGCCAGTTGCGCGGCCTTTGAGACGCGGCAGGTGATGCACCCCAACTTCGCGATAGCTGCATCCGGCCCGCGCCAGTTTATATAAGAGTTCCGCGCTAATCATAGCCCCGCGC
>DATGLE010000155.1:0-7813 GCA_035294325.1 Ktedonobacteraceae bacterium
TGGAGAAGGTGATGTTTGAGGCCGCCGACCCGGAGGTGTTTGCCTGGTACATCAAGAATTATGGCGCCGAGGTGAACCTGTTTGTCGATCACAGCCAGATCGTGCAACTGGAGTGCCTGCGCTCTGGACTCTGGGGCACCAGGAGCCTGTGGGGGCGCGTCCTCACCTATAAGGGCGAAATGTAGAGACGACCGCAAGGGTCGTCTCTACATTGCTGTCATCTCCTGCGGGTGGCCGGGGGAAAATGTAGAGACGGGGGCAAGCCCCGCCTCTACATTTCGTATGGATCGATATTTATCAATTTTTTGCCGTTGGCGATGGTGATGGTGATGGTGACGGGGATGGTTTTGGCGACGGAGATGGTGATGGTGATGGTTTTGGCGACGGAGACGGCGATGGCTGCGTCGTTGGCGAAGCCGGCGGTTGTGTAGCCGTCGGTGAGGCCGGGGGCTGCGTAGCTACCGGCGTTGGAGTTGCGCCATTGGTATCGTTCAGAACATACAGCGTCACCTTCTGCCCGCATGTTATCGTTTTTCCGGCTGCCGGATCGGTCTTGATTACCATGTTAGCCGGCTGCGTTGGATCGGTTCCATCTGGCACAATGTTGTATTGCAGCGGATACTGCGGCGGGCAGCTGGTATTACTCAGCGCTTGCTCCGCGTCGGCGAGCGGTCCCATCAGCCTGGGTACCGTGACCGTCGGCGTCGGCTGCAACAGGTCGACATAGATGCACGAGCCGGGCGCCGCTTTGCTATTGGCATCGGGATTCTGCTTCTGCACCTTGCCCGCCCTGACATTATCCTCACCGCAGAGCTTGAAGCCGGCTTTTGTTGCCGTCGTCTTTGCCGCGTCAAGATCCAGGCCAACCAGCGCTGGCACCTGGACCTCCTGTACCACCGGCGTCTGATCCTTCGGTCCCAGTCCAGGGATTTTCAGGTAGCCGAGTTCGCCGGCCAGGTAAACGCTGAAGCCCAGCATGAGCAGGGCCGCAGCCAGTATGAGGACAGTAATAATGCTATCGAAGCGCGATTCGTGTTGATCCTGTACCACGCCCGAACGACCCTTGCGGAACGGGCGCGTCGCCCCCGAGGCTTCTGGCGGTATGGGAGCATAAGGGGCCTGGCTCTGACTGGCTGGCAGGGCGCCGGGGAAAGGAGAGTAAGGCTGCTCCGATGGCGCCGCATTGACCGTGTTCTCGATCTGCATCTGCGTGCTGTAGGGTGAGGAGGTCATACGGTTATTGGGCGACGAAACTGCCGGCGCGAAGGCGCCATTGGCAGCGAACTGCGCCTGGTTGGGGCTACTCGGTGAGGGCGTGTGCACGGTGGTCCCCGGCGCGACATTGGCGGGCAGCACGCCGCTGATCTCGTCCTCGCCCAGCATTTCGAGAGCGCGCGCCAGCACGCTTCCATCGCGGAAGCGCGCTGTCGGTTCTTTCTCCAGGCAGCGCAGGATGATCTCTTCGAGTGCGGGCGGAATGTTGGGATTGAGCTGGCTCGGCGGCTGCGGGGCATCCTGGATGTGCTGCATCGCCACGGCCACAGGCGTATCGCCATCAAAGGGTGTGCGCCCGGTGAGCATCTCGTACATCACGATGCCCAGCGCGTAGACATCGGCGGCGGGGCTGACGATCTCGCCCTGCGCCTGTTCCGGTGCGTAATACTGCACCGTGCCCAGCGTCATGCCCGTTGTGGTCAGGCGCTCGGCGTTGATATCCTTGTAGACACTGGCGATACCGAAGTCGGTGAGCTTGATGGAGCCGTCGCGCCCGACGAGCACATTCTGCGGTTTCACATCGCGATGAACGATCCCGCGCCGGTGAGCCGCGCCCAGTCCCAGAGCAACGTCGTGGGCAATGATGATCGCGCGATCAATGGCGAGCACACCTCGCGAGCGCAGGTAACGGCGCAGGTCGGTCCCCTCCACCAGCTCCATTACGATAAAGTAGTTGCCATCGCTCTGACCGTAGTCGTAAACCTGGACAATATTAGGGTGCTGTAATGATGAGGCAGCCTTCGCTTCACGCTGGAAACGCGTCACAAACTTGGGATCGGTGCTATAAACTTCTCGTAGCACTTTTATCGCCACGGCGCGGTCCATGCGCATATCGCGCCCCCGGTAGATCGTAGCCATGCCGCCGCGCCCGATGGGATCTTGTAACTGGTATCGCTCACCCAAAACTTCGATTTGCATAGCACTCCGCACTGTAGGGCAACTATCTGCGTTGCCCTTCCTTGCCAGTTGAACGACCATTATGAGTGAGCGCTCGGCGCTGCCCGTCAGGCCGTCCTACTTATATATCGCTTTCCACTGCAAGATGGTTGCACGAATCACGGCTCTTGCAGCTAGAAAGTACAGGTCGATAGCACCAGATTGTCCAATCAGAAGCCCTCTTGCCATCGTTAGCAAGGACTCGGGCAAAAAATAAACATGTTTCAGATATGTCGGATATATCGTGCCACTATTTTAACCTATTCGGCGTTAGAATGGAACACTCGCCACGAAAGTAGGAGTTTACTGTATTGTACTCTGAGCGCCAGCATCTCCCACCGTCGGTGCGAACGAATGGGAAACCACCGGCCCCAGGACGCGTTCATCACCTGTTCGTCTCGTTATGTGTAACGCATCCATATGTTCCAGAAGGGGCAGGATATACTTTCGTGTCGCTCCCAGTACGTCGCGCGCTTCCGCTGCTGTCATTTTGCCATGCTCACGCAGATAGTCTACCAGCTTTTTAACCGCCTCTTCGTATGTTTCGCGCTGAAACAGCACTGTCTCGTTCAGTTTCACGAGCCGCCCCTGTTCAATAAGCGCATTCACTACTTCTCCATCGGCCATTGTCTCGATCTCGGCGCGTCCCGGCGGCGTAAAAGGACTCTTCTGGAAACTCTGCAATACGCGCTCAACCTGGCGCTGCTGCGCGGCACTGAACTGTGGTACAAAGCCGGGCAAACGGATCAGCCCGCCCGCTCGCGATAGCGCCTCTTGCCCATAACCCCCGCTCGCGTCCGGCACTGTCTCCAGCTTCCCTTCCCCCTGTAAAGCCGTGAAGACCTCGGCGGCCATCTTCGACGGGAGGCCCAGGCGTGTGCGCCATTCCTCTTTTGAGAGGCCGCTGCGCAGTGGATAGCGTTGATGCTGCTCGCGTACCAGGCGTACAGCTTCCGCCGCCAGCGCATCCCAGACCTGCGCCGCGAACCAGAACGCACCCACTCTGCGCGCCCTTCCTTCAGATAACAACGTCTCTAATATCTGCCGCGTCACATCCTCCGCCAGATGGCACTGCTCGACAATCTCGGCAAACGTGTAGCCGGTCAGGCCGCGAGCGGACTTCCCACCTCCGCCACCCGGAGCGGAGCGCCGGTCCAGGGCCGCCAGCACCAGTTCTTCGGGCGATCCCCGCGCCAGCGTCTCCAGTGCTGCGAGCACCTGGCGCTGCGTGCGGCGGTGATAGCGCGGCTGCACGTCTACCGCCTCTCCGCCGCCGATGGTCCTGCTCGGCGAGGGGATGCGCAGGATAAAGCGATCACGGCGCGCCACCACCGCCGGGCGGCTCAAGCGCAGCTGCGCCCAGGCGCTCTCCCCGGGCTGCAATTCCGCGCTATCGAGCAGTCGCACACGCGCGGGGATCTCCTGCGAGCCGCTGTAGAAGTCAACCTCCATGTTGTGCGTCAGGATGCGCTCACTATCGCCCAGCAGTTGGATGCGTGCGTCGATGAGCATAGTCGGATGCAGTTGACCGGGGAGTGCGATCACGCTGCCGCGCTCAAGATCCGTGCGCGCCACTCCGGCCAGGTTGATCGCCACACGGCTCCCCGGCTGCGCAGTCTCGATCTGGCGCTTATGGGTTTGCAGGCTGCGAATGCGCGTCCTGATGCCCTGCGGTAGAATCTCGACCTCCTGCCCTGTATTGAAGACGCCATCGAGCAGCGTCCCCGTGACGATAGTGCCAAAGCCGGTGATGGTGAAGACACGATCAACCGGTAGGCGCGGGCGTCCTATGTTCTGCCCACCCCGGGATTGATCGAGAACTTCGTCCAGCGCTCTCAATAACTCGGGCAGACCCTGGCGCGTATAGGCGGAGACGGGCAGGATCGGCGCCTTTGCCAGCGTGGTCGCGCTCAGACGCTGCTCAACCTCTTCGCGCACCAGTTCCAGCCATTCTTCGTCTACGAGATCCGCCTTTGTCAGTGCGACAACACCGCGCTGCACATGCAGCAGGTCAAGGATCGCCAGGTGCTCGCGCGTCTGCGGCATCACGCCCTCGTCTGCGGCGACGACCAGCAGGGCAGCGTCGATGCTGCCAACGCCAGCCAGCATGTTTTTAATGAAATTTTCGTGCCCCGGTACGTCGACGATGCTCACCTCGCGCCCGCTCGGCAGTGTTAGCCATGCGAAGCCGAGGTCGATAGTCATACCGCGCTCTTTCTCTTCCGCCAGGCGATCAGGATCGATACCGGTCAACGCTTTGACCAGAGTGGATTTGCCGTGATCGATGTGTCCGGCGGTGCCAATACAGCTCATGGTATTACAGCCTTACAGCGGCGCCAGGCAGATAACCCCGCGCTTTTCTCTTCTATTTAGTACGTCATATCCTCGCTAATGAGTCACAGTATAGCACTCCGTCGCCCTTTCTGACTATTGCATAGTCCACAGTTCGTCACCTTTTTAGTGAACTGATTGCTTGCGCCTGACAGCTCAGCGCCGCAGGCGCTTCGTATGGAGAAGGATGGTCAGGCGGGCGTCCGCAGGACGCCTGCCTGACCATCCTTCTCCTGTGAGCCACCGCAGGCGGCGACGAGTGCAAAAAAGCAATCAACATAACCATCGACACTCCGCGCACGAAAGGGTATAATGGAGAACGGGATGCCCGCAAGGGGCATCTACATGTATGCCTCCGTCTTGCAACGTCCCTGGGCATCGATACTCTACAATAATTATGAACGATAAAATCCAATCGGTATTAAATTCGCTCCCCCACAAACCGGGCATCTATCTCATGAAGGATGCCCAGGGGACAATATTGTATGTGGGGAAAGCTATCTCGCTCTACAACCGCGTGCGCTCCTACTTCCAGGAATCGACGGACCTGAGTCCCAAGAATCGCAGCATGGTGGCGAAGGTCGATGATATCGAGTACGTCGTCGTCAAGAACGAGGTCGAGGCGCTGGTACTTGAGAGCAACTATATCAAGCAGTACCGTCCGAAATACAATGTCCTGCTGCGCGACGACAAAAATTATCCGTATATCAAGGTCTCGCTCACAGAGGACTTTCCGCGCGTCTACCGCGTGCGCAGCTTTCACCGCGATGGCAACCGCTACTTCGGCCCCTACACCGATTCGGGAGCCGTCGATGCCACGCTCGATCTGCTGAACAAGCTATTCGCCTTCCGCACCTGCCACTACGATGCCAGCACATGGGCGCCGCCGCGCGACGGAGAGCCACCGCCAGGCTGGAAACAGAAGCTGCTGCCGCGCCCCTGCACGCAGTACTATATTCACCGCTGCGTTGCTCCCTGCGTCGCGTATGCTTCGCGCGAAGAATACGATGCAATCATCAGACAGGTGATCCTCTTCCTGGAGGGCAAACATGAAGAGGTGCTCAAGAGCCTGCACGAGAAGATGGAGCACGCCGCTGAAAATCTGAACTTCGAAGAAGCGGCGCGCATCCGTGATCGCATCAAGGCAGTTGAGCGCGTGCAGGAGAAGCAGCGCATCATCAATACCGAGGGACAGGACGATCAGGATGTGATCGCGCTGGCGAGCGGCGATGATGAAACCTGCGCTATGGTTTTCTTCTTCCGCAGCGGCAAACTCATCGGGCGCGAGTTCTTCATTTTGCAAGGCACGCGCGAGAGCAGCCCGGGCGAGGTGATGACCTCATTCCTGCAACAGTTCTATGAGAGTTCGCCGCACATTCCCGCCGAGATTATCGCCGAGGTAGAACCCGATGATCGCAGCATGGTCCAGAACTGGCTCAGGGAGAGACGCAGGCAGACAGCAGCCGCCAGCGCATCCGTGACGATTACCGTGCCCAGACGCGGGGATAAGACGCGCCTGGTCGAGATGGTAAAGCAGAACGCGCGAGAGGTGCTGGATCAGCAGCGTATCAAGTGGCTGACCGATAGCCAGAAGACGCAGCTCGCGCTGGAAGAATTGAAGGATGCGCTCAACCTGGCTGCGCCGCCGCAGCGCATCGAGTGTTACGACATTTCTAATACCCAGGGGACCAACTCGGTAGGCGCGATGGTCGTCTTTGAGGGCGGGCGGCCCAGCAATGGTGAGTACCGGCGCTTCAAAATCAAGTCCGTTGAGGGCGCGAACGACGTTGCCAGCCACCAGGAGGTTCTGCGCAGGCGGTTCCGCAAGGCCGCGCAGGTCGCGCAGGCCGGCAATGCCCAGACGGTTGAGGAAGAGGCGCTGGCGGAGAGCGTCGATAACGCAATGGATGGCGCCGGCGATGAGAAGCGGGGACGCTTCGAGCATGAGTGGGCTATGCCGGACCTGATTATTATCGATGGTGGCAAGGCCCAGTTGAACGCGGCGATGGCGGTGCTACAGGAGCTGCATCTCGATATTCCGGCTATCGGCCTGGCGAAAGAGGAGGGTTCGCATACCAGGCTGGCGACGGCGGAAGCCATCTTCACTCCCGGGGCGTCCGAGCCGATCATGCTGCCGCGTTCCTCGCAGGCCCTCTACCTGCTCCAGCGCATCCGCGACGAGGCGCACCGCTTCGGCATTACCTATCATCGCAAGCTGCGCACAGAGCGGACCTTCAAATCGGTGCTGGACGAGATACCGGGCATCGGCCCCAAACGCAAGCAGGCGTTAATGAAGCATTTCGGCTCGGTCCGCGCTATCAGCGCCGCCACCATCGATGAACTCGCGGCCCTCGATGGCATGACACGGGATGCCGCCGAGAAGGTAAAGGAGTATATCGGCCGGGTGGAATAGATTGCCTCCCCTGCGACGTTCTAAGCTATAGACGGGGTATGAGTGCTAGCAGTCGCCAGGGATGATTGACAACAGGACAATTTCAGGCTACCATACTTAGCAGAAGTGCAGAGAGTGTCTGATGTTCAGCGTCCCCGCTTGCACCAGACCTTCGCGCGGCTCTGCCGCGCGACGGATGTAGTTTGATGTGTGGAAACATGCGCTGCGCGCATGTTTCCACACATCAAACTACATCTTGTGAGCGCCGCAGGCGCGAGGATGGCGGAAATCAGATACTTTCTTAATGGGAACCGATTAGTGCGCGATATGTAAGAGGTGATTGGTAAATATGCCAACGTATGAATATCTCTGTCAGGCTTGCAGCCATCGCTTCGAGACATGGCAGAAAATGACTGATGAGCCTTTAACCATGTGTCCCGAATGTGGCGGGCACATTCGCCGAATTCTTTTCCCCGCAGGCATCGTCTTTAAAGGTCATGGTTTCTATAAAACCGATCATGGAAATGGCGCTATCCCGGCTTCCAACGGTCATAGCGAAGCAACCAGGACCGAAGGAACTACTGAAACTTCCGCGAATGGTGAGAGCAAGCCGTCGGCCAATGGAACGGGTTCGACGGGTTCGACGAGCACGACGGCAGGCGATAAATCTCCCGCCGCCGGCGTGAAGTGACGCAGAAAGCTCTTCCGTTTTCGCCGTGCTCTATTCGCTCTGGAGAAAGGGTGGGCTATGGAGGAATCAGCGCTTGCCGCCTTGCAGCGACAGCAGATTGAAATAACGATAGGCGAACTTTTACTTACTTCTGATTTTTATATACGCGCAAGCACGATTGAACGCTTGCGGCATATGATCGCGCATGC
>DATGLE010000156.1:0-10085 GCA_035294325.1 Ktedonobacteraceae bacterium
GGAGCGGCGGCCCCGTTCGTCGCCGCTTGTGTGATTGTGGTTGAGTGAAAGGAACGTTATGGGAACTATCGCCGACAACGGCGCCATCTTCGAGCGCGCCCTGCGCATCGAACAACGTCTGGAGCGCGAACTGAGCGCGCCGCCCTTCGCTTTGCAAAATGCCCTGATCCACGCGCGCACCGTGCTCGATGTCGGCTGCAACTGCGGCGTCTGGACCGTCGCACAGGCCCGAAAGCACCTCTATAATGAATTCATCGGCATCGAAGAGGATGCCCACCTCGTCCAGATCGCGCGCTGGCACGCCCAGCAGAGGAAGACGCCCAACGCTCAATTTGCCTGTCACCCCTTGCGCGACATCGAGACTATCGGCTTCCCGCTGGGCTGCTTTGGCTACATCCAGGCTCGCTTCCTGGCGCGCGGGCTGCTCGACCTGGATTATGCAGCGCTCGCTACCTCGCTGTTCCGGCTCTGTAAGCCCGGGGGCGTCATCGCCTGGACCGAGTTCGAGTTGCCCATCACCAGCAGTCCCGCCTGGCAAAGTCTGTGTTCCCTGCTCTGCCGCGCCCTCGACGAGATCGGCCAGCGCTACGCGCCCCCAACCGAGATCGAGCGCTTGATGGCCGAACTGCGTGCGCGACAGGGCATCGCGGCGCCGGAGCGCAGGCACCTGTGCATCACGCCACGGCTGGCCTACTGGCTCGCCCGCGCTGGCTTCGAGCAAGTACAGAGCATCGCGCACGCCATTGATATCTCTGCTTACGCGCCCGCTCACGGCGAGTTTGTTGAGCTGGCCGAGGCGTTCTTCGCTCAGGTCAGGCCGCTGCTAATGACGACCAGTCTCATCCAGGAGGCCAAACTGGGCAAGCTGATCGAGACGGCACGGCGCGAATTGCAGGATGAGCACTTCTGCGGCCTTATTTCTGGTTTGACCGCCTGGGGCAAGAAACCGGCAATGATGAATATTACCACCCAAAATCGGTAAGCAAACTTGTCATCCAGAGCGCAACAGATTGTTGCAAGCGCCAACATGTCATCCTGAGCGGCAGCGAAGGATCTGCCCGAGTGAAACAAAGGTCAGTCCCGGACAGCGCCGGGACGAGCGAGACACGCGGCTGCTTCGCGTCGCCAGATCCTTCGCTGCCGCTCAGGATGACATTAAAAAAATAAGAAGGAGGCATCATAGATGGTCGGTAATGATAACAATCACAGCGAAGTCGCACGCCTGGTGGCGCAGATCGAGGCAGAGTACGCGGCGGCCTGCGCGGGGATGTACGGCCTGAGCGCCGGCAGTGCGCGCCACGACGTGATCCAGGCGCGCATGAGCCGCGCGCAGGAGCTTGGCGAACAATTGATCGAATGCATTGGCGAGGAGGCAGCCCTCCCGCTGATTGTGGAGGCTATGGATTCCGCCTCGCGGCACAAGGTTAATTGAAGATCGAGAATGTCATCCTGAGCACGAGCGAAGGATCCGATTGCGGTGCGCGGCTCCTTCGCTCGCGCTCAGGATGGCATCATCAAACTACATCATAGTGCGGTCAGCGAATGCGCTTCTGCGTTATTTCATCGTCCGCCGGGGTGGGCAGCGCTTTCTGTTCGCCACTCTTCCAGAGTGGCCGCGTGGTGGCATCCGAGAGCGGCGGCTGACCGGCAGATGGTAGTGGAAGGGTGAAGATAATGCGTGCTCCCCCGCCGGTCCTGTTCTCGGCCCACACCCGGCCGCCGTGCGCCTCGACAATCGCCCGCACGATAGCCAGTCCCAGGCCGCTCCCGCCCATCGCGGACTGCCGGGCGCTATCGGCGCGATAGAAGCGCTCGAAGATACGCGACAGCGCCTCGGGCGGTATGCCCTTGCCGGTATCGGAGACCGCCACCGCCAGTTCGCTGCCTTGCTGCCGGGCCTCAATCGTCACGACGCCCCCGGCGGGCGTATAGCGCAGCGCATTATCGCACAGGTTCGAGAAGACGCGGGCCAGCATATCGGCATCGGCCAGCACCGGGGGCAGATTGTAGGGAACAGCGTTGCGCGGCTCAACATGGGCGCGCTCGAACTCCGGGGTGAGAGCGGCCAGCGTCTGATCGACCAGCGCGGCCAGGCGCACAGGCTGGCGCTGCGGCTGCAAGGCGCCGGCCTCCACCTTCGCCATTGTATGCAAATCTTTGACCAGGCGGCGCAGGCGCAGCGTTTCGCGCACAATGATGCGTCCGGTTGCCTCGTAATCCTCGCGGCTCTGATTCACACCATCCACCAGCGACTCGCCCAGCCCGGCGATTGCCGTCAACGGCGTAGCCAGGTCGTGGGTGATGCTCATAATCAGTTCGCGGCGCCACAACTCCTGCTTGCGCAGTTCCTCAACATCGCGGCTCAACTGCGCCGCCATCTCGTTAAAGTTGCGCGCAAGTTCGCCCATCTCACCCTGCGCCTTCGTCTCTACTCGAGTCGCGTAATTACCGCTGGCGAGCACACGCGTGGCCGCCGTCAGTTGCGCCAGCGGGCGCGTGATCGTGCGCGAGAAAAGGATGGCCGCGCCCGCCGCGATCACCGCGACAATAAGGGCCGCGATAAGGATCGCGCTCCCCGCCGTGGCGACAAAAGGCGGGATCGTCCTCTCAATTGCCGAACGCGGTGTGACGAAGAGTACGCCAACCACCGTGCCGCCGCTCTGGCCGCCGGCGTAAACTGGCTCCGCGACAAAAGGCTGAGGGAGCAAACCCCTGCCAAGCTCATCGCTCACGGGAATACCGCCCTGCGCCTCGACCAGCGCCTTATGCAGCTTGCTGGAATCGCCAGGTTGTCGCGCCGGATCGATGAGCCGCAGCAGAAGCGCTGCGAGCGTCCCGTTTGCCACACTCGCCGATACCGCCGGATAGACGACGCGGTTACGCTGGTCCAGAACGACCATCAGATATTGCTGATCCTGTGTGGTGCGCAAAGATATCGGGGGCAGGGCCAGCGCTGAGGCCCGGCGCAGGGCAAGGGCGGGCTTGTAAAGAGCGCTCTGCTGCGTATATTCGATGCCCACCTGCTGCGCGCGGCTCGCGGCCAGCTCGCTCATGCGGGCCTTCTGATCGCCCTCATAGTAATAGACAATGGCGATAATGGCCGTCAGCGTCAACAGGGCCATTGCCAGCAGCGTCACCAGCACCGACCCCAGGGCCAGCCGCCAACGGATGCTCTGCCACCAGCGTATGCTCATAGCCTGATCTCTCCTACGAGGAAGCGGTTGGGCGAACTCTGGTCTCGAAACGATAGCCAACGCGCCATACCGTCTTGATGTAGCGCGGTACGCTATCAAGCTCTATCTTCTTGCGCAGCGCGCTGATGTGTACGTCGATGGTATGCCCATCGCCAAGATAGTCGTAGCCCCACACTTTATTCATCAGCACTTCACGCGTGAACACACGTTCGGGAGATTGCGCCAGCAGCGCCAGCAGATCGAACTCGGTGGGCGTCAGCGCGACTTCGACTCCATTGACCTCCACGCGCCGCGCCAGCAGGTCGATAGTGAGGCCGGGGAAACGCAGCAGCGAGCGCGCATGCTCATCGGGTGGCGCGGGCGTCTCCGCCACGTCCTGGCTGCTCACGCGTCGCAAAATCGCACGCACGCGGCTGACCAGTTCGCGCGGGCTGAACGGCTTCACCAGGTAATCATCGGCTCCCATCTCCAGCCCGTTGATACGATCATCCTCCTCGCTGCGCGCCGTCAGCATCAGGATAGGCGTCTTCGACCACGAACGAATGCGGCGACAGACCTCAAAGCCATCGATGGCCGGCAACATAATATCCAGAATCACCAGATCGGGCCGCTCGCGCGAATGCAGCGCGAGGCCATCGGCGCCATCCTTCGCGATAATAACGCTGTAACCTGCATCTTTCAGATACAGATTGAGCAGGTGAATAATGCCCTCTTCATCTTCGATAATCAGGATTTTCTGAGACATGGGGTGCGCTCCCACGATATGTGCATCTTCTCCTGTATAGTAGCACAGTCTATGGCGAATTACATGCAGTTTTCATGCGCCAGGGACAGTCTCTCACCAATCTTGATCGAATCTTGACATTTATCACACACATTTTTCATGATTGCGATTTATGCTCTTGATTGAGACAGGTCGATACATCTTCCCCCTTCTCTCTCGTGCTTCACAAAAGGGGCCGGTACAACGGGCGTCGTACCGGCTCCTTTTGTCTTTTCAGATCTTGAGCAAACCTTGAGTTTCCCCTGAGGGTTCCCATAACTGCATATATTAGCCTGTGAGCATGCGGAAGTTTTGCTTCCTACGGTACTCCCCCTCGGGCGAGCGCCTGCGGCGCTCGCCCCCTGGATGGTGTGCTGTGGGACAATGCGCAAAGCGCATTGTCCCACAGCACACCATCCATTCCTTGCGCGGCGCAGCCGCGCGAGTATCCGGGGGCAGAGCGGGAATGTTGAGAATATGACACTTTCTTAAAATAAGGAGCTCTATATATTATGAGCAGAAGAATTCTCTTTATTATTATAGGTGCCGGCGCGCTCGTAGTCGCGATCATCATTGTCAGCATTTTCGCCATCATGCCGGCGATCACGCAGGCGAGCACCGTCACGCCCACGCCGACGCCCGCGCCATCCGTCTCGCCGACGCCGGCGGCTAAAAACATCTACGCACCCTACCTCAAGCAATATGGCTTTGACATCAAGAACCAGATCGCCCAGGGATTGCATATGAACGCCGACCAGTTGACACAGCAGTTAAACTCCGGCAAAACCCTGAGCGATATCGCGACTGCGCAGGGCGTCTCCTCTACACAGTTGCAGAGTGTCGTCGGCAATGCCATCCAGAGCGCCTTGCAGCCCGTCGTCAGCTCCGGCGATCTCACGCAGGAGCAGGTCAGCAAGCTCGTGAAGCGCATGCAAAAGAACCCGAACGCTCTGGATAAGCTCTTGTTGCGTGCGAAGGAGCCAAAGAGCTAATTCTGTGCGGCAGTATGTGAAAAAGAACCTCAGCGCAACGAAGGAGTTTTGAGCGAAGCGCGCTCAATCCAAAAGCCTCAGAGAACAGGCGGGGGATTATCCCCGCTTCTGTTCTCCGAGGGCTTATCCTATCAGGAGCGGAACGGAGAAACGGCAGCCGGGCCTGACGTTCTCTACGAGCATGCAGCAGCAAAGGGCTGCCGATACGTCACCTCTGGATCAGACGTGCTCACCTGATGATAGGTAAAGCTGTTGTCGCCTTTAGGACTCAGATACCCCGCCTTCGCCACAAGAGCAGGAGCCTCACCCACTTTGCCAACCAGTACCGGGGAGAAAGCCCAGTTGTCGGCGGCATCCAGATCGCCAATATAGCGTCCCAGCGCGCGATGCTCGGCTTCAATCGTCGCAATCTGCCCTGCAATCTGCGCCAGGTCGGGCCGCCCTTGCACAGCAAATTCGCGGATCGCCGAGAGGAAGGCCGAGTCAAACACGCCTTCAAGCTGCTGCTGAGTAGCGATAAAGAGCGAGAGCTGCGTAAAGGTCGCCGGACCGTGCGGGAAGCTGAACGTGCTCGCCAGCACGTCTCCGCCAGCACTGGCGAAGAAGAGTTCATGGATCTGCTCCTCCACGAGAGCCGCCCGGATCGCGGAGAGGGCATCGCCGCTTAATCCAAGCTGTGCGGCATGGGCTACGCCATGACTGTAGAACGTGACCGCGAGCCGCTCAGCGGTGCGAGCAATAGTGAAGATATCTTTAATGGGCGTGACACAACTCTTCGAGGAAACCGAAGCCGCATGCGTCATCATCGCTGGCAGCGTCGTCAGCGCCCCTGCGGCCAGTCCCGCACTGCCAACGGCGCCCGTTACAGCACCCTTTAAGAAAGAACGACGTGCAGTAGATCGAGAAAGCCCCTTATTTTTTATCTCGTCCATCTGCTTATCCAGTGTTGTCATGGTAAAAACCACTCCTTACCACCATCATAATAGAGATTTATGCTTTATAGTATCGGCAGAGGAAAGCAGAACTGAACAGGGCCATCTCTTATTACGTGAAGATGCCGGCGAGCTAATAGTCCGGGGAGACCAGATTACTAGCTCGCAGCAGGGATAGTAGTAACTGGCAGTTACGGCGAAACTTCGTCGAGGCGCCTGTTTCTGGTGATCGTCCCCAGGCGGGCGACGCCAGAGGCGACCAGATAATACGCGCCGAGCAGGATGAAGAAGCCCCACGCGCCAAGCGAGCCGATAATCAACGTGACCACCAGCACCGCGATGCCTCCGCCGATGTGGCCGACGCCATCGCCGAGCGCGAAGCCGACAGCACGCGCCCGCGTGGGGAAGTTCTCCGTGGACCACGCGTAGGAGATCGGAATAAAGATCGCGATGCCAACCCAGATCAGGAAGATCCCGATCAGGGCCACGATAAAGCTGCTGTGCCCGCCCGCCGCCGTGATAATGCCTCCAAGCAGGGTAATAATGGCAGCAATCAGCATCCAGATCTGCCGCTCGATCCTCTCGGCGAAGGCCGTCGCCAGATAGCCGCCGGGGATCTGGCCCAGCGCGCCGATTGCTACGAGTAGCCCGGCAACGGGTGGCTCATAGCCCAGCGCCACCATAATTACCGTGCCGCCCGAGACAATCGAATATGTCGCGGCATAAACCAGCAGCCAGAGCACCAGCACAATCAGTACGCGCCGCAGGTAGAGCGGATTACCCAGGATCTCGCCGTAGCCCACGCGTTCGACGGAGGTCGTGACGGGCAGAGCCGGCGGCGGGGGCGGCAGTTCACCGATGCGCACGCTGGCTCGCTGCTCCATTTTCGTGATCGTGCGATCAGCTTCCTCCAGGCGTCCCACCGAAACAAGCCAGCGCGGCGATTCCGGCAACTCGAAGCGCAGCAGCACGCCGATGATAGCGAGCGCGGCGCCGATGCCATAGATGATACGCCAGCCCGGTCCCTCAAAGACCGGCCCGGCTACCGTGGCGACGGCGAAGGGCAGGCCAGCAGGGAAAGGCGCGGCGGGCGTCGTCAGAACGAGCGCCAGCCAGATGCCCAGCAGCGAGCCGATCACGCCGCCGACGATGAAGTTGAGGGAAATATACCTGCCGCGCGCACCGACGGGCGCCACTTCACTGATATAGGTATTGACGATAGCCAGGTCAGCGCCAATGCCGATGCCGGTAATCGTGCGGGCAATGATGAAGTTCACATAGTCGCCCACAAAGGCAGTGTAGATCGAGCCAATACCCGTGAGCAACAAGGTGATCAGCAGCATATTCCGGCGGCCAAAGCGGTCGGCGAAGGGAGCCAGCACAAGTGCGCCAACGATATAGCCGATCAGGTTCAGCAGCGTGGGCGGGCCGATGTAGCCGGCGGCGGAAGCCGGTGTACACCCGGCGACGATCTGCGTACAGGTCTGGATGAACGAGACGTTAATGTCGGAGATGTCGTAGAAAGTGAAAAGCGTGCCAATACCAATGATGACCAGAAAAAGATAGGGGAACGACCAGACAGGGATACGATCCTGTCGCGCAATGATGGCAGCACCGCTGCTTGCCGCTGGTTGGGATATACCACTTGTTTCGGATGCCATGAAAAGCCCCCTTTCACGAAAAAGGAAAGTCAGGTGACAACGCGTTCATGACCAACATCCGTTGGGAGAAACAGGAACCATAACGTCATGTCATCGTTAAAGACGGATGACAGTATACCCCTCCATAAAAAACAAACAATGATAATCAAACCAGACAATGGTACCAGGCCAGATAAAAAGGTGGATGCCTTCCCTCAGGCTCCGAGGGCGCGAGAAATTTTTTCTGCTTCAGCCTTTAACAACTCTCCTGCCTGTTGCATCGCCTCGTCATCGAAATGCGAGACAAATCCCAATGCACAGAGCAAGGCAGCCAGCGAGTTCTCCGGGCCGAAAATCGGCACAGCGACAGCGTTCACTCCAGTTAAATATTCTTCATGATCGATAGCCAGGCCAGTAGCCGCTGTCTCCTCGACTGCTTGCAAAAACCGATCAACATCGGTTAGAGAAGCCTCGGTAAAACGGGGAAGCTCATGCCTCTGGAGCCAGCGCCGTCGCTGCTCCTGCGGCCAGCTCGCGAGCACAAGGCGTCCGGTAGCACCCGCGAGCAGAGGGACTCGCGTTCCTCGTGGGACTGAGATATGTGGATGGAGGTGTTCACCTCCCGCCTCTACCGATTCAATAACATGCACATGTTCCTGCTCTATACGCCCAAGAAAAAGCGTTTCGCCAATGTAAGGTGCAAGACGCTGCATCGCCGGGAGTGCCAGGCGCCGCAGCCCGGTACTTCGAACATACGCAGCTAATTTATAGATGCGCGGTCCAAGCACATAAAAGCGCTCTTCATCCAACACCACAACGCCACACTGCTCAAGCGTCTTGAGCAGACGATGCATGCTGCCCTTGCTCATCGAGAGCGCCCGTGCAAGTTCCGAAAGCCCCAAACCCTTATCAGTCACCATGAGAAGATCAAGGAGTTGAAAGGCACGCTCCACCATAGGAGCTGGCGCCTCAGTCAGAGCAGGCGCTTCAGTCTCCGAGGACTGCTGTTCCATATGCTGAACGAATCGTTCCATATAACACCAGTATATGCAAAGAAGAGTATCTCGTCAAGTGTTTAGAGGGCTTGATGTTCACTGTTTTTGTCGAGCGCGCGCGCGGCTCCGCCGCGCAAGGGATGATAGCGGGTTGTGACAAATGCGCTGCGCGTATTTGCCACAACCCGCTATCATCCGGCGAGTGCCGCAGGCGCCCACAAGCGATGGATAGCAAGGTGGGAAGCAAGCACAATATGATATGATACATGAGAAGAAATCTCCAACAACGGTGTTGTGTTGCTCAGAATATCCTGTACGTAAGGAGAACCGGCTATGACGGTAGCGAAAACCCCTCATATGACCGACTATGAGGCCGAACGACGCAGTTTCCACATCGACATCCCCGAAGAGTTTAACTTCGCCATCGACGTGATCGGCAAATGGGCCGCCGATCCCGACAAACTGGCGATGCTCTGGATCGGGCCAGACGGCGAGGAGCGTCGCATCACCTTCGCGCAGTTCGCCGAAGGCTCCAGCCGCGCCGCCAACGCTTTCGCCGCGCTGGGCATCAAAAAGGGGGACCGCGCGCTGGTGATGCTGCCACGCATCCCCGAATGGTGGGAGAGCGTGCTTGGCCTGATGAAGCTGGGAGCCATCCCCATTCCCTGCACAACTCTTCTCACGCCAAAGGATATCCAGTTTCGCGCGGAGGTCGCCGAAGCTCAGGCGTTCATCAGCGATAACGAGGGCGCGCCCAAATTCGACCAGGTGCGCGGCGAGTGTCCCACCGTTCGTTACGCGATCCTGGTTGACGAGGGGAGCGCGGACGCGCAGGGACGGGAAGGCTGGACGAACTATCACCAGATCGTAGCGCAGGCATCGCCGGAATTTAGCGGGCCGAAGACGAAGAGCGACGATCCCTGCCTGGTGTATTTCACTTCCGGCACCGTCGGCTATCCCAAAATGGTGTTACATACCCAGGCCAGCTATCCTTTAGGACATACCATAACCGGCAAATACTGGCTCGACCTGCACGAAGACGATCTTCATTGGAATCTGAGTGAGATGGGCTGGCTTATCAGGCCACTTTAGACGATTTCCCCGGTTATTATCGGGTTCGTGAGGATGTCTTTTAAGCCCGTGTAGCCTGTGTATCGGGTTGCCTACACGATACGAGAGAGCGTAATTTTATCCTCAAAAAATTGGTTAGAATGTCCGATTCTGCCCCCATAACTTTGCTGATCTAGCGACCTGCTGCCTAAGAAGCCATCATAGTGCTATGAAACGGGAATACTTCTATTTGTCTCCTTAGCACAAACCTACTTATATCTAAGTGTCTTTTATCAATATTACATGCCTTGAGACCAAAAATCAATATATAAGATCGGTTTTTTCTTATCTACTCTGGTTAAGACAAAGTAAAGTTACGCTGATTGACTCTAAGCAAGGCAAACGATACAATATCTAAAAAATGTGAATAGGGGTCGGCTCATGCAAGAAGAGGAACCATTGACAGTTGAAGAGGTGGCTAAGCGCCTGCGGGTGAGCATTGAAACTGTTCGTACCTGG
>DATGLE010000157.1:0-4745 GCA_035294325.1 Ktedonobacteraceae bacterium
AACCGGCATCGGCATGACGCATGACGCCGCTGGCCGGATCATTGGTGAGGACGCGCGCGATGCGCCGGGCCGCCGCCGGGCTGCCATCGCACACGATCACCTGCCCGGCGTGCTGGGAGTAACCGATGCCCACGCCGCCGCCGTGGTGGATCGAGACCCAGGTCGCGCCGGAGGCGCAGTTGAGCAAGGCGTTCAGCAGCGGCCAGTCGGCCACCGCGTCGGAGCCGTCGCGCATGTTTTCGGTTTCGCGATAGGGGCTGGC
Organism: Ktedonobacteraceae bacterium; assembly: GCA_035294325.1. Taxonomy (GTDB): domain Bacteria; phylum Chloroflexota; class Ktedonobacteria; order Ktedonobacterales; family Ktedonobacteraceae; genus DATGLE01. The sequence goes on from DATGLE010000157.1 coordinate 263, forward strand.
CACGGAACCGGAGTCCAGATGATCGCGGCCGATCACGATCGGCGCCTTCAGCTCGCCGCTTGCGACCATGTCATTGAAGGCCAGCCCTGCCCTGGCGCGCGCGCCCAGCCCCAGCCAGCAGATGCGCGCCGGCAAGCCCTGGAAGTGGATCTTCTGCCGTGCCATTGTGATCCAGCGCCTGAGCGCGGTATCCTCGGGGAAGAGTTCGAGGATGGCCTCGTCAGTGCGGTAGATATCCTCGGGATCGCCAGAAAGCGCCACCCAGCGGAAAGGCCCCTTGCCGCGACAGAACAGGGGGCGGATGTAGGCGGGGACGAAGCCCGGGAAGTCGAGCGCGTGCGTCTCGCCGGCAGCCAGTGCCTGGCCGCGCAGGTTGTTGCCATAGTCGAAGACGATAGCGCCGCGTCGCTGCATCTCCAGCATGGCGCGCACCTGCGTCACAACCGACTCTCGCGCGCGCTGGATATACGCCTGCGGATCGCGCCTGCGCAGTTCGTCGGCCTCGGCGACAGAGAGACCGGCGGGAATGTAACCATTCAACAGATCATGCGCCGCCGTCTGATCCGTTACCAGATCGGGAATAATGCCGCGCCGCACCAGTTCGGGATAGATCTCGGCGGCGTTGCCGATCAGGCCAATAGAGAGCGGCTGCCCCTGGTCGCATGCCTCGCGCACCTGATTGAGCGCCTCGTCCAGCGTACTCGCGATCTCGTCGCAGTAACCGGTTGCCACGCGCCGCCGGATGTGCTGCACGTCGGCCTCCACGGCGAGACAAACACCCTCGTTCATCGTCACAGCAAGCGGTTGGGCGCCACCCATGCCGCCCAGACCAGCAGTGAGGACAAATTTCCCTTTCAGGGAGCCGCCGAAGTCTTTACGGGCGGCCTCGGCGAAGGTTTCGTAGGTGCCCTGCACGATGCCCTGCGAACCGATATAGATCCACGATCCTGCCGTCATCTGCCCATACATGGTCAACCCCAGAGCTTCAAGGCGGCGAAACTCGTCCCAGTTACCCCAGTGCGGCACCAGGTTGGCGTTAGCAATGAGGACGCGCGGCGCATCGGGATGCGTGCGAAAAATACCAACAGGCTTTCCCGATTGCACCAGTAACGTTTCGTCCCCATCCAACTGCCGCAGCGAGCGCACGATAGCGTCGAAGGCGGCCCAGGAGCGGGCGGCACGCCCAGAGCCACCGTAGACGACAAGATCATCCGGGCGCTCGGCCACGTCTGGATCGAGGTTATTCATAAGCATGCGCAGCGCTGCTTCCTGCTGCCACCCCTTGCATGAGATCGTTGTGCCTCGCGGCGCTCGCACAGTACGCGCGCCGCCCCCTGGCGTCGTTGCCGTAGAGGTATTTTCGGTATCAGCCATGATAAGCTTCTTCCTTTCTGCGGGACAAAAATAAGATCTATTTTGCCTGTCCTTCTCTGAAAGCATTGTAACAAGTTTTAGAGAATATAGACAAACAGGGTCAAATTGGAAGAACTTATCACAGGGAGGATCAACAGGCAAGCAGCAAGACAAATGATGGCGCTTTGAAATTGGGGAACAGGATGCAGGTACGCTGGCTTTAAATAAAATGGTCATCACGCAAAGGGGGACACGGGGCCAGCGGCCTCGTGTCCCCCTTTGCGTGATGACCATGTAAGTAAACTATCACGTTGACGTGAACGTCAATTATGGGATATAGTATTGATAAGGACTTTCTCAGGGTGTATCTGGTTTCCGGCACCCGCGCTTGCTCGCGCCTGCGGCGCTCGCTGGCTGTATTGAGTGGTGTGGCTCCAGGCGTGCAGCGCCTGGAGCCACACCACTCAATACAGCCCTGGCGCGGCGGAGCCGCGCGAGTGGCCGGCGCTTCGCAAACTTGTTCTTATTGATGGAATTTCCCTGAAATCGAATCTATGAAAGGACGTAGTATGACGCTTGCTACGAAGGAAGAGGCGAGGCGTGTGACGAGGGCGCGTCGGCCAGTCGGGCCGAACTATAAATGGATCGCGCTCTCCAATACCACCCTCGGTATGTTGATGGCGACTATCAATTCGAGTATTGTCTTGATCTCGCTGCCTGCCATCTTTACAGGCATCGGCATTAACCCGCTGGCGCCGGAGGAGACCAACTACTTTCTCTGGGTGCTGCTGGGGTATATGGTTGTCACCGCGACCTTGCTGGTAACACTGGGGCGCATCTCGGACATGCTGGGACGCGTCCGGCTCTATAACCTGGGATTTGCGATATTTACCGCGGGCAGTATTCTGCTCTTTCTCACTCCTGGTCGGGGCAACGCAGCGGCTATCGAAATCATTATCTTCCGGCTGGTGCAGGCCGTTGGTGCGGGCTTCCTTTTCGCCAACAGTACGGCCATCCTGACCGATGCTTTCCCTCCGCACGAGCGTGGCATGGCGATGGGCATCAACCAGATTGCGGCCATCCTCGGCTCGATTATCGGGCTGATCCTGGGTGGGGTGCTCGCCGTCGTCAACTGGCGGCTCGTCTTCCTCATCAGTGTGCCCTTTGGCATCTTCGGTACCATCTGGGCCTACCTGCAACTGCGGGAGACGGCGACGATCCGCGAGCATCAGAAGATCGATTGGCTGGGCAACATCACCTTCGCCGTCGGCCTGATCGTGTTGCTCATCGGCGTAACGTATGGGATTGAGCCGTATGGCAATGCGGTGATGGGCTGGGGCAATCCCTTTGTCATCGCTACCCTGGCGGCAGGCATTGTGCTGCTGGCGCTCTTTGTCTGGATCGAGCTGCATGTGAGCGATCCGATGTTCCGGCTCGACCTCTTCAAGATCCGCATGTTTACGGCGGGCAATATCAGCGGCTTCCTGGCAGCCATCGGGCGTGGCGGCCTCCAGTTCATGCTCATCATCTGGCTCCAGGGCGTCTGGCTGCCTCTGCACGGCTACAGCTTCGAAGTGACGCCGCTGTGGGCTGGCATCTACATGCTGCCGTTGATGGCGGGCTTCATCGTGCTGGGACCGCTGAGTGGCTGGCTCTCGGACCGCTTCGGCGCGCGGCTCTTTTCAACACTGGGAATGCTCATTCAGGCGCTGGGCTTCCTGCTGCTGACGCTGCTGCCCGCGAACTTCGACTACATCTGGTTCGCGCTGATCCTCGTGCTGCTCGGTGTTGGTCAGGGTATGTTCGCCGCACCGAACACGACGGCAATCATGAACAGTCTGCCGCCGGAGCATCGCGGCGTCGGCTCTGGTATGCGCTCGACGTTCCAGAATGCGGCCACCGTATTGAGCCTGGGCGTCTTCTTCAGCATCGTTACAGGTGGTCTTGCTCTGGCGCTGCCAGGTGCGATGTCGAGCGGACTGATACATGCCGGGGTGCCCGCCCAGGCGGCGCACCGCATAGCGACCCTGCCGCCAACGGCTGCACTCTTCGCCGCGTTCCTGGGCTACAACCCGATGGCTACGCTGCTGCCGCCCGCCATCCTGCATAACCTGCCGGCGGCGAATCAGGCGCTGCTGCTGGGCCATAGTTTCTTCCCGAACCTCATTGCGGCGCCGTTCATGGTGGGCCTGCGCGCGGTCTTCTACTTCTCCGTGGTGCTGTGCATCATCTCCGCGTTCGCCTCCCTGCTGCGCGGCAAGCGCTACATCTATGACCATGGGGTCTCGAAGGAAGAATAACAGACAAGAACAATACCCGCGAGGCTGCGCCTCGCGGGTATTGTTCTTGTCTGTTATTACTTATCTGCCGAGGTAGCTTCGCTCTCTTCGACGCGTTTGACCATCGTGTTGAGCAGTTCCAGGCGGCGCGCCAGTTCCTGCGACTGCTCCTGGAGCTTCTGAAGCTGACCGGCCAGTTCGTGGAGCTGCCCGTTCATCAACAACGGCTGCGTCTCCGGTGCCTGGGGCGCACGCTCCGCTACTGTCACCGGTACTGTAGGAGCGGTGGGCACCTGTTCCGGCGTGACTGCGCTTGTTATGGGTGCAGGGCGGTTGACCTGCGAGGCTGTATTGTCGCCTCTGCCGATGAAGAATGCCGCGACCAGAATCAATATCCCGATCACAATCAATCCTCCGGTAATCAGCATGGTTCTCTCCTTTGTATGTATCCGTTCAAGATTATCTGACTGACATCATGTGCAAGACGCTGCTCACCGCTGCGCGGTTCGCCGGAGGTGAAGTCTGCTGGCGCTGCGCCAGCAGACTTCACCCCGCCGGGGGAGCCGCAGGCCCCCGGACATGCATGTGGAATTGACTAATGGATATGAATAGTCACTTCGGCGCTCATGCCGGGCATAACCTCCTTGCCGCCGGTGCTGTCAAGCGAGATGAGCACCGGGACGCGCTGACCGACTTTGGTAAAGTTGCCACTGGCGTTATCCTCGGTGGGCAGCAGCGAGAAACTGCCAGCGGTGGCATCAATGATCTGCTGCACATGGCCGCTATAGCTGGTATCTTTGTAGGCGTCGATATGGATGTCGACCTGCTGGCCCACCTTGATGTTATCCAGA
>DATGLE010000158.1:0-32736 GCA_035294325.1 Ktedonobacteraceae bacterium
TATAATCTGAATATGGCTATGGACACACCGGAGAACTATTATGCCATTCTGGGCGTACCGCTGGACGCCGACAGCGATACATTGAAGAGAGCCTATCGCCAGCTTGCGCGCCGCTACCACCCCGATCTGGCCGGCCCGGGCGGGGCCGTAGAGATGAAACGCATCAACCGCGCTTACGCCGTATTGAGCGATCCCGAAAAGCGACGCGGCTACGATGCCGTTGTCGGCGGCATCATTGACCTGCGCAGAGGCGGCTTTGTGCGCCCGCGCCCGCGTCCCCACGACCTGCGGGAAGATATGGAATTTTCCGGCCTCAGCATCTTTAGCACGAAAGGACCGCTGCATACCGGTCCCGTCATTCATAGCGGACTGGGTGTGATTTCCGCATTGAGCAGTGTGCGTACCGTGGAGGGATTGCGCATTGCCGCTGGCTCGCTCGATGGCAGGGGGACGCTCTGGTCGCTCGTGAAGGGGCAGGTCGGCTCTCCGGTAAGCTTCGCTGCCGACCCGGCGGCAACCGTCGAATCGCTGCGTGAATTGCGCTTCTCCAGCGCCGGATCCCTGCTGGCCGGTTGGGGCAGATTGCACCTGTACATCTGGGATGCCTATAGCGGCGCGCTGCTGTGGAGCTACGGACTTATGCAGCGCGCCGTCTCCGCCCATTATTCGCTCGATGTGGCGCTGCGAACGCCGCGCAACGAAAAACGCTACGCGCGTCTGGCGCTGCCGTATCTTCCCGACGATATCCAGGCCCCGCGTGCCTGGGGGGTGCGCGCGACGGATATTCTGAGCCATGAGATAGGGGCGGCGACTGACAGCCTGGCCGATCCTGCTATCTGCATGGAGGAGGAGGTCGATAAGCGGCAATTCTGGGCCATCCGTTTGCGCTCGCTCTCGCAGGATGCGGGGACGCTGCTGACGCTCTCCTGCGCCCGCGTGCCGCACGAGCAGCAGGAAATGGCGATTGTGCGGCGCTGGGATGTGGCGGCGCGGGCGCGTAGCGGCAAGGTGCGCCCGCGTATCGCGGCGTCCATCCTGGTAGGCCACTGCGCCGATTGCGCTCCGCCCTACGCCACTACGCCCGATGCGGCAATGCTGGCCTTTGTTTATATGGGACGCAAGCTGCGCGTCTGCGAAACGACCTCCGGCACCTACAGCGAACTGGCGAGCGGCGCAATGGGCAGCAGTTCAAAACTTGCCCTCTCGCCGGATGGGGAATGGATCGCCGTTGCGCGGGAGGATAGCGAGGTCAACGAGGGGGTGATCGATCTCTGGTCGATCAGCACCGGTCAGGTGGTGCAGAAGCTCTATCATCCCTGGCAGATCAGCGCGCTCCACTTCGCTGGCAGACAACTGGTTGTGGCCCTCACCGATGGCACGATCCAGGTATGGGAATAGGTCCTTGTTGCTATGCTTTACATTCATTCGTTCGTTTAGATAAGATAGGAGTCAGGGATTTTTCTGTACTGTAAGCTTTTCACTCCAACGCAGAAGTGAGGGTATATTTCATGCGTGTTTCGGTGGTTGTCCCGGTATACAACGAAGAGAAAACGGTAGCGCAGGTTTTAGAGTCGCTTGCGCGCGTGCAGCTTGAGCTTGAAGTTGTTGTTGTCGATGATGCATCGACGGATGGAACATGGGACATTTTGCAGCAGCTGCGCCAGCGCGCTCCGTTCGACAGCTATCGTTATGTGCGCCATGACCGTAATCAGGGCAAGGGCGTTGCATTACGGACCGGCTTCGGCCTGGTAAGCGGGGATCTTGTGACTGTGCAGGATGCCGATATGGAGTATGATCCGCAGGATCTACCTGCGCTGGTGCGTAAGTGGCGGGAGGGGCGGGCAGCGGGGATAGAACGCGTCGCGGTCTATGGTTATCGCGACCTTGCGCCACAGAAGTTCACGACACGCTGGGGCAACCGTTTCCTCACTATGGTCACGAATATCTTATTTGGCAGCCATATTCACGATATGGAGACCTGCTACAAGCTGATGCCGCGTGCGCTCGCCCAGGCGCTTCCGATGGAGGGGCGGCGCTTTGAGATCGAGCCTGAAATTACCTCATGCATCCTGCAAGCCGGCTACACCATCCTCGAGGTGCCTATCAGCTATACGCCGCGCAAAGAGAAGAAGCTCTCTCCCTGGAAAGACGGCTGGCCTGCTCTGGCGATGCTGCTGCGCCGCCGCTTCGGCAAAGCGTTCAATCCCGACCTGCCCATCGAAGAAACGCAACAAAGCGTGGCCTCTCCTTCTGTATCTGAAGTTGACTACAAAATCTAGAGCCTGCTCTCACTGCGGGCCTTCGCGCGGCAACGACGGGCAAGGATCTCACTGGTGATGCGGAAGCATGCGCGCAGCGCAAGTTTCCGCATTACCGGTGAGATGAGGCGAGCACCGCAGGTGCGAGCAAGCTATAGCGTCGGAGGATCAGATATTTTCTTAGAAAGACTGCCAAAAAGGTTGACATTTTGCGCTCTCATCATACAATGTACTATGCGGATGTTTTGTGCCTTTTTGAAACGCAGGAATGCAGAAGGGTCCGGAGCTTATGACGCGTGAAGGGACTCTCCTGGAAAAAGAGCCTCGCTTGAAAACTATCTTTCAGGGTGAAGAGCATTCATATGTTCGTTGTGTCGTTGCCGATGCAGTTGATCCCACGCGACGCTTCGAGTGCCGTGTGTTAGATGAAGAAGATATCCCTGTTGCAGTTGGAGAGTCAATCAAGCTTGATGTAATAAGAGTTGTTACCGAGAGGCGCAATGGAGTTGTACGCTTTGATTGTCGTCTGGTACAGCGACCAGAATAATGGGGGGCGTGAGCCATGAAATGTTCTCGATGCGATGCAGAATTACCCGAAACTGCTACCTTTTGCCCCGACTGCGGGGCACCTATCCGACAGGAGCGACCACTGACGTTCTCGTATCTGCCAGCAGGCGCGCCTCCCTGGCCTACGACGATCCCGCAGCATATCGCTCGCCCGCAGGAGGACGCGCTGTCGTCTCGCTATGAGCGGAAGAGGGGTCCCGCGCGGCCAAAGCGTTCGGCGGCCAGCATACTGGCAATCGCGGCCTTCATCGTACTGGTGCCGCTTCTGGGGGCGGCGGCGACCCTGGGCATATTGTATCTTAACCACGAATTCCCCGCCAGCGCCGCTCGAACTCCCGCGAATGTTTCAACGCGCACGACGCCGGGCACAGCCAGTACGCCGGGCACCGGCGCAGCCACTACCCCCGTTCCCTCCACGAAGGGTGGGCAGTTGCCGACGCCGACCTCCTTCAAGAAAACGAAGGACGCGAATTTGAATGTCTCGTTGCAGTACCCCTCGGATTGGGTGACTGAAGGTCCCCAGAAGTTATCTGATGGCAGCACATCCGTCGGTATCCACCCGTCGCAGCAGATACCAATTGAATTTGTATTCATCCGTTTCTCCAATTCCGCTTCATCATCCATCACTACTCCGCAGCAGGCCAACCAGGCAAACATTCAGACCGTGGGCAGTTCGTTCAATGCCCAGGATTTGCGGGATGTCCCGCCCGCCAATGCGCAGCCGATGATCGGCGGAACAAAGTGGGTTGAGGAGGACGTGACTTTTCTGGATGCCAATGGCGACAAGTTCCATGTCTCGACGATCTCGGTAAAGCACGAGAATACCTATTACAGCATCATTTTCCTGGTGCCCGATGTGTACTTTACCGAGGCTATGCAGAAGTATATCCAGCCAATGCTCAACTCGCTCCAGTTCCTCTCATAGTTGCAGCTTGGCTTAGCCAGGAGGGCCTTCGCGCGGCGCCGCGCGCCAGGGATATATCTGGTGGCATGGAAAAATGCGCACAGCGCATTTTTCCATGCCACCAGATATATTGGGTGAGCGCCGCAGGCGCGAGCAGGCGTAGCCTGCTGCCTGGCTTTTAAATTAGCCCGTAACATGATACAATGCCTTGCACAATCATACCAGCGTACATCCATTAACCTCATGAGAGGTAGCACTTTAGATCCGCTTTGCCGTGTAGTAAGGAGAACGCAAATGCCACGGGGACGCAAAGGACCTCCACAGGAAAGTATTGATAGCATCTTGCTCGCCATCAGCCGGCGCGACGATATCGACCCGGAGGTGCTCTCCCACTACTTTGATCGCCTGGATGAAGAGTGGACCTCGGGTGCCCGCGAGAGAGTATTGCACCTGTTGCGCAGCAGCGATCAAACTGCGCATTCCGCCGCCGTCTTTATCCTCTCAGAGCTGGCTACTGACTTCGACCTGGAGGAACTGGAAGATTTTGTAACCGATCCTACCGTGAGCGATCTGGCAAAGCTTTCCCTGGCTCCTATTCTTAAAGAACTGGGTTCGGAGATGGCCGACGAGGGCATCATCGAGTACCTTAATGATCCCTCTACCGCTATCCGGCAGATGCAAATGCGCCTGCTGGAGCTTGTAGACGAGAGTGAGATGGGCGTAGAGTCGATTCTGGGAGATGTAATCGCGATGCCGTTGGAGCGCCGGCTGGCTTTCATCAACTGGCTGGGCAGCAGTAACGATCCGCGCGCGGCCTCCCTGCTCATCCCGCTGCTGGACAATCAATCCAGCCGCGTAGTCGCAGCGATCATCGAGGCTTTTGAGCAACTCGGTTCCGTGGCTATCCAGCAGTCGATCCCGGCGTTAAAACAACTCATCGCGACCAGCAGCAGTCGCAATCTGCGGCAGCAGGCGCGCGCGGCTCTGGGCCGGATCACGATGCAGGCCGGCCTCGATATAGAGGAGCAGGCGCCGCTGGAGTCATCCAGGTCCTCGCTGCCGCCGCACGAAGCGCGCGTCAGTTTCATCGATGGCTCTGGCTCTCAATTAATCATGCTCTCCTGGGAGCGCCCCGATGGCCTGCTCAAAGGCGTCAACATGCTTTACCAGGATCAATGGGGCATCAAGGACTGCTACGGCCTGGACGAGATTGAAAAAGAGCGCTGGGATGAGCTTGTGCAAGACCTGGAGAAGCAGGGCTTTGTCAGTTTTCAACTGCCCTTCGCGGAGGTCCGCGCCCTTGCTCTGGAAGCGCGTGCTCTCAACAAACGCTTGCGCCACAAGTTGCCCATCGCCTACTCTATCTGGCGCCCCTTCATAGAGGCCGCGTATGGCGACGACACGGAGCGCAAGCAGAAGAGAGCGCCTTCCCATCAGCCGGGACCGGCTGCACTTGATGAAAAAACGCTGGCCCTCGCGCAGCGCGGCGATGAACTCTACAATATAATGGAATTTGCATCCTGGTTGTACGAGCCGATGGAGGGCATCGAGCCTTACATCGCGCGCTATATGGCGATGGGTAATATCTTTACGATCCAACCCGCCAGCAGCCGGGCGCGAACACAGAAGGGGAAGCAGAAGGAGCGAGCGCAGCGTGCTCAAAAAGCCTATCTGGAGGTTCTGGTTGGCGAAGCGTTCGCCAGCGGTGATCTGATGGATACGAAATGGCGCCTGCTCTATACGACACGCTTGCAGCGCCAGGCCGCTCTCTTCAGTTCCGCCGGGCGCGAAGAAGAGGCCGCTCTTATCAATGCCGTTGCCGCTGTGCTGCACCCCGAGTCCGGTGTGCCGTTGCAAGAGCAGGCTTTTCCGCGCGCCATGCTGCGCCTCTCGATTGAGCAAGGCCCCCTGCGCCTGATGCTTGCCACTCTGGGACACGGCGAATCCGGTAAGCTGCCCATCAATCTTTTCGATGAGGAGTAGGCGAAGGCCCATGCCGCCATTTACCTTTAGCATTGATACCGCATGTCCCACCACATGGGCGCGGGCCTGCACCATCCAGACCCCGCACGGCACGATTCAGACACCCATTTTCATGCCTGTCGGTACGCAGGCCAGCGTCAAAAGCGTCTCCCCGGAGGAGTTGCACGCGGCCGGGGCGACCATCATCCTTGCCAATACCTATCACCTGATGCTGCGTCCCGGCTCCCCATTGATCGCCGAACTGGGTGGTCTGCACGCATTCATGCATTGGGATGGCCCGATCCTGACCGATAGCGGTGGCTTTCAGGTCTGGAGCCTGGGACACCTGCGCAAATTGAGCGAGGAGGGCGTGCTCTTTAAATCGCATCTCGATGGCTCGCTGCATCAGTTGACGCCCGAACGCGTGATGCAGATCGAAGCGGAACTGGGCGCTGATATCATCCTGCCGCTCGATATTTGTTCGCCCTATCCCTGCCCGCCGCTCGATGCGCGGAAAGCGATGGAGCAGACGCACCGCTGGGAGGAGCGTGCCCTGCTCGCGAAGGAGCGCTATCGTCCCGAACAGACTTTGTTCGGCATTGTGCAGGGGGCGTTCGAGCCTGATCTGCGCCGCGAAAGTGCGCGCGTAATCGGGAGCATGCCGTTCGCGGGGCTATCGATTGGCGGCCTCTCGGTTGGCGAGCCGAAGGAGAAAATGTGGGAGATGCTGCGCTATGTGACGCCGGAGCTGCCCCGCGACAAGCCGCGCCACCTGCTGGGCGTCGGCTCGCCCGAAGACCTGGTGATCGGTGTGGGGCTGGGTATGGATATGTTCGATTGCGCGCTGCCCACCCGCGTCGCTCGCCACGGCGGCCTCTTCACTACTCATGGGCGCGTGCGCATTACCGCCGCGCGGTTTCGCGCGCAGCAGGGGCCAATCGAAGAGGGCTGCGATTGCTATACCTGCCAGCACTATAGCGCAGCCTACGTCCATCATCTCGCGCGGGCCGAGGAGCAGCTCTATTATCGCCTGGGCAGTATCCATAACCTGCGCTTCATGCTGCGGCTCGCCGGCCAGTTGCGCGCCGCGATCATCGATGGCACCTATCCGGCGTTCCGCGACGCATTCCTGGAGCGCTATATGCCCGCATCCGAGCAGGTGCGTCAGGAGCAGCGCGAGAAATGGAAGGCAGCTCGCATGCGCACTCAGGCGCCTGCCTCTGCCGCGCAAAAGATATAATATTGTTGTGTAGAACAGGGGCGAAGCCCCTGTTCTACACAACAATATTGTCAGGGCAAGCGCCGCAGGCGCTTGCAGGTGTGCGTAAGGTTCAAGAAGAGAATAAGGTATTGTATGGAGACCATAGCATATCGCTTCCTCAATACAGGAATACAGGATGCCGCTCTCAACATGGCTATCGACGAAGCCATCCTGCTGCGCCACCTTAGCGGCGAGATCCCACCAACGCTGCGCGCCTTCCGCTGGTCGCGGCCCTCCATCTCGCTGGGACGTTTTCAGAGTGTCGAGCGCGAAATAGCTGAGGACGCCTGTCGGCAGCAGGGCGTTGCGCTGGTGCGTCGTCCAACGGGAGGGCGCGCGGTGTATCACCGTGACGAGTTTACCTACAGCATCGTCATCGGCAAGCGCCACGGCGTCCCGGCTGGAGTCGTCGCCGCCTACGCATATCTGGCACAGGGGCTGCTGGCGGCGCTGCGCATCCTCGGCGTGCAGGCGCAACTGAGCGATGAGCGCGTCAACAAGCATCCTTCCGCCGCCTGCTTCGCCTCCTCGACGCAGGCCGACCTTACCAGCGGCGGCTTCAAGCTGGTAGGCAGCGCGCAGGTCTGGAAAGAGGACGCGCTCTTGCAGCAGGGTTCGCTGCCGCTCGATGATCGCTCCTCTGAGTTCTTCGCGATGCTGCGCTTCCCCGACGAAGCCGCCCGCGCGGAGGCGCTGGCGGCCTACCGCACAAAAACGACGCCCCTGCATACCTTCGCTCCCGGCGCGACCTGGGACGATGTTGCGGAAGCGTTTCGAGCCGGATTCAGCGCAGCCCTGCACGTCGAGTTCGTTCCCGGCGCGTTGAGCGCGGCGGAGTGGGACCTGGCCCATCAACTGGTGGAGGAGAAATATAGCAAGCTGACCTGGCGCAAGGAACGCGTGCAGCTCAAGGCGTTTTGAAGAGTCTGTGCTTGCGTTTTGTGTCGTCCAGGTGCTATGATACGGGGTAATGTTCCCGCATTTGTGGGCTTCCTCCGCACAGCATGTTTTTACCAACCGTCTCTCTATTATTCTATTATGAGAGGCTATGATAGATAAGTAAGGAGCAAACATGGGCACCATCTTCGATCCACGCGATCCTAAATGGAAAAAGGAATCGCGCGATTTTCTGGAGCCTAGAGGGATTATCCCTGCCGTTATAGAGACGACGCCGCGTGGTGAACGTTCCTGGGATCTCTATTCGCGCCTGTTGAAAGAACGCATCATTTTCGTTGGCACGCCTATCGATGACCAGGTTGCCAATAGTATCGTCGCGCAGTTGCTCTTCCTCCAGAGTGAGGATGCAACGAAAGATATCAATATGTACATCAACTCCCCCGGTGGGAGCATCTACGCCGGCCTCGCCATCTACGACACCATGCAGTGGCTGCGCCCGGAGATTTCAACGGTGTGTATGGGCATGGCAATGAGCATGGGCGCTGTGCTGCTGGCTGCCGGAACGAAGGGCAAGCGCTACTGCCTGCCGAACTCTACCATGCTGATTCACCAGCCTCTGGGCGGTGCGGAAGGTCAGGCGGCTGATATCGAAATTACCGCGCGTGAGATCTTGCGCCTGCGCCGCAGCATTTACGAGATCCTCGCCAAACATACCGGGCAGACGGTGGAGCGCATCCAGCACGATTCTGACCGTAACTACTACCTGACGCCACAGCAGGCGGTTGAGTACGGCCTTGTCGATGATATCCTGGCACCATCCGAGGAGTAGTTTTTGTCATTCCAGCACAGAGGCTCCGCCTCTGTGCTGGAATGATCTCTAGATATCTCATAAAAAATGTGACGCAAGGGAGGAAACCCTTTGTCTGGACGTGTGCCTGCCCTGGCAGGAAGAACCATCCGTTGTCTCCTGTTTGACTGTGGCGAGACGTTGTGGACGCACTGCGAAAAGCCACTCTGCCATGCTTTAGATCAGGCGGCAGGCTGGCGCGCGCTCGCCCTCCTCTACATGCGTTTTAATCCACAGGACTACCCTTTCGCCGCCACGCTCACTGGCGAGCAGTTGCGAAAAACCATAGAAGCATACATACGTAAGTTGAGCCGCCAGATGCCTGAGCACGAGCCGGATTTCGCCGTTGCAACGATGGAGGCGCTGCACCAGATCGGATTCACCGGGGCGGATCCCGACCTGGGTGCCGAGATCTTTGAAGCACTGCGCGTTCGCTCCTATGAGGCGCGCCGGCTCTTCCCCGATACGCTCTCGACTCTGGATGAACTGCGCCGGCGCGGCTTCCTTCTGGGTATCGTGACGAATCGTCAATACGGGGGCGCTCCCTTTCGTGAAGATTTGCAAGCCTTCGGCCTCCTTGATTATTTCAATTACGAGCATGTCGCAGTCTCCGCTGATGCCAGGGTACGCAAGCCCGGTCCGGCTCTCTTTTTACAGGCGCTTAACGCGCTCGGCGTGCCGCCCGAAGAGGCAGCCATGGTCGGCGACTCGCTGCACTCGGATGTTGGCGGGGCGCAGCGACTCAATCTTTTCGCTATCTGGAAGCCCAAGCTGCGCCTGCGTGTCGAAGCGCAGCAGAGCTTATTTCTGGATAAAGAGCAGCTTACCGATGAATATTTGCTCGCCTACGCGCATATGCTCGATAACGAGAAATCGCGCCGCCGCAGCGAAGGGATCATTCCTGATCTGATTATTGAGCATCTGAGCGACCTGTTGGCGACCTTTCATGAAGCAGGCGTGCAGTGATTCCCATTGTGCGTAAATGGCTATTCGAGACGCTTTATAAGAATCGTTACCTGTACCGCTTCGCCAGCACGGTGCCGTTCGCGGGCCAGTGGCGCGTCTGGCAACGCCTGGTATTGACGCGCATCTATGGCATGGATGTGCTGGAGCTAGGCTGCGGGCTGGGCGATCTGCTCGCGGATATGCTCACGGCCGGGTATCATTGCAAGGGGATTGACCAGTCGCCCGAGATGGTGGCGGCGGCGCGCGAAACGCTGCGCAAACGTGGCGTCGGGCAGAGATCCAGCGTGCTACTCGGCTCCGCTCAGCAATTGCCCTTCGGCGATCACTCCTTCGATACTGTAGTCAGCACCTTCCCCTCGGAATATATCTACGATCCCGATACTATCTCGGAAGTGGCGCGCGTGCTGCGTCCCGGCGGGCGCCTGATTGTGATTGAGGGGGCGAATCTGCTCCCGGTAGGATTTCTCCAGCCATTACTGCTTCTGATTCAACTGCTGGTCTATGGCCCCGCCGCTATCTTCGGTCCGCGCAGGCGGCGCACTCTCAAAGAAGAGGTGGCGCGCAGTCGCCAGGACTCAACGCCGGGCGAACGCTCTACCCATAGCGAACGCGAGGAGCGCAAGGGCGTGACAACGGAGGAACTGCCCGATGCGTGGTTTGGCCGGCATATCCCCCTGGAGCGTTTCGGGCTGCGCCGCCGCTCCGAACGGGTGCGCAGCAGGCGCTGGGAAGTATATATAATCATTGGAGAAAAGAGGTAGGACCGGATTAGGGACGCCCGCAAGGGGGCAAGACGCCCGCAAGGGGGCAAGACGCCCGCAAGGGGGCAAGACGCCCGCAAGGGGGGCAAGACGCCCGCAAGGGGGCAAGACGCCCGCAAGGGGCGTCTCTACATTATGCCTGCCTCATTGGCCTGAAATGTAGAGACGCCCCTTGCGGGCGTCATGAATGTGGGCGTCATGAATGCGGGCATCTTGAATGTGGGCGTCATGGATGCGGGCATCTTGTTATCAGCCCTAGACGCCGCGCCACTGCGGCTTGCGCTTCTCCAGATAGGCCCGCACCCCTTCCGCGAAATCCTGGCTGTCGTAGACGCGCATCACTACATCGTCAAAGGCAGTATTGTCCTCTGGCGCGTAGAGACGGCGGTGCGCCTCTTTGGTGGCCCAGAGCGTCAGCGGAGCCAGCTTGCTGATCTGCTGCGCGACCTCTTGAACATGAGCGAAAAGGCGCTCCTCCTCGATGATAGCCGTCAGGAAGCCGCATTGCAGGGCCTCGGATGCCGGGAGCAACTGCCCGGTCAGTAACATCTCTTTGGTGCGCATCGGACCGAAGCAATCCACCAGGCGCTGGTAATTTTTGATGCTCAGGCAGTTGCCCAGCGTGCGCGCGATGGGCGCGCCGAAGCGCGTGGTTGGCGTGGCATAGCGCAAATCGCAGGCACAGGACAGCACAATCCCCGCGCCCACAGCGTAGCCGTGTATGGCGCCGATGACGGGTTTGGGGAAATTGTAGAGGCCAGCGATAACGGCCTCCATTTTCTTCTCGTAAGCGATGCCATCGCGGCCCGTGAAGCCGATAAACTGGCTGATATCGGTCCCCGAAGCGAAAGCTTTGCCCGCGCCGCGAATGATGACGACGCGAATCGCATCATCGCCGGCGAGACTATCGAGGTGGGACGCCATCTGCTCATACATCGCCCATGTCAGCGCATTGAGTGCGCCGGGACGCGAGAGAGTTATCATCGCGACTGCTCCCGTGCGTTCCAGGAGCACCGCCCCCTCTTCGCGGTTGGTTGCTCTGGCCCTGTCAGGTATTGGCATTGCTGCGCACCTCCTCTGTTGTATATGCTATGCTCTCTATAGAGAGTGTCCGATTCTCGCCCCTGCTCATTGCGCAATCGTGCGGCTCCGCCGCACAGGGGTTTTCAGTATGTTAATGTAAAAATGCGCGCAATGCATTTTTTTACATTAACATACTGAATAAGGCGGGCATCGCAGGCGCGAGCACGCGCTGGTGCTGGCAATCAGGCACACTCTAAAAGGACCGACTGGACCTTGCTTTTTGGAAATACGGCAACATTGTATCATACCAGAGAAAGAGAGGGCTGCATTGCCGCCTGCACTTGAAGGAATCCGCGTCTTGGACCTGACTCAAATCATGGCCGGGCCGTTCTGCGCGATGCTGCTGGCAGACCTGGGGGCGGAAGTAATCAAGATCGAGAAGCCGCAGGGAGGAGACGACTCGCGGCGCATGGCCCCGCCCTACTACAATGGCGAATCGGCGGCCTTTATCGCCATGAATCGCAACAAGTACGGCCTCGCGCTCGATATTCGTACACCTGCGGGCAAAGAGATCCTGTGGCGACTCATCGCTACGGCGGATGTGCTGATTGAGAACTTCCGCCCGGGGACGCTGGCGCGCCTCGGTTTCGGCTTCGCGGAGGTGCACGAGCGCTACCCGGCGCTAATCTATTGCTCCATATCCGGCTTTGGTCAGACGGGGCCTGACAGTGGGCGCGGCGGCTTTGACCTGGTAACGCAGGCGATGAGCGGCGTGCTCTCCGTGACCGGCACGCCGCAGGAGCCGGCGAAAGTGGGCGTGCCGATCAGCGACCTCAATGCCGGCCTCTTCGCCAGCCATGCGATTCTGGCCGCGCTGCTCTACCGCGCGCGCAGCGGCGAGGGCCAGTATATCGATACCTCGCTCTTTGAAGCTGCGCTGGCCTATACGATCTGGGAGTCGAATGAATACTGGGCGACGGGCGCGGCTCCCCAACGCCTCGGCACGGCGCACCGCCTCTCGGCGCCGTACCAGGTCTTCGCCACGGCCAACGGCTGGATCGCCATTGGCGCGGCCAATCAGCGCAACTGGGAGCGCCTGGTGCGCGTCCTGGAGCGCCCTGACCTGCTCGTCGATGCGCGCTTTGCCGACAATAGCGCACGTATGGCGAATCTTACCGCGCTGGTCGCTACGCTAACGGAGACGTTCCAGACGCGCACGACGGAGGAATGGTGGCCGCTGCTCGAAGCCGCAGGCGTTCCCTGCGGGCCGGTGCTCTCGCTCGATCAGGTCTACCAGTATCCACAGACGCGGGCGCGCAACATGGATCTTGAAATCGAGCATCCCATTGCCGGGCGCGTGCACGCTATCGGCTTTCCCGTCAAATATTCGGCCACGCCGCCGCAGGTGTACCGCCCGGCGCCCGTTCTGGGGCAGGACAGCTTCGCGATCCTGCGATCCCTGGGAATGAGCGCACAAGAATGCCGCCAGCTCGAAGCCGACGGCGTGATTCTCGATGCGCACATGGAAGAACGCTAAACTATTCGGCCCCGCCCGGGGATCACTGTAGGGGCGTGGCGCCGGCCGGGAGGAGTTTGGGGGCGGTTGGGGCCGATGCGCAAGCCCGCTTTGCCCGCCAAAGATCCATCATCCGTTTGTGGCAACCGGGCGGGCTTGCACACGTCCCCCACTACTCTACCCCGCCGCCTTTGACGTGTGCCGCGCCCCTACAGCATCCCATCATCCCTTATTAGTTGCCAATCCTGGTCGTTAAAGTTCGTCTTTTAGTGCCCGACAAAGTTGCCGCGCCGCTTCTCGATGTAGGCCACAATGCCCTCTCTGGCGTCGTCACTCTGAAAGCAGAGCTGCTGCAACTCGCGTTCGAGCGCGAGACCATCGGCGAGCGCGACTTCGGAGCCGGATTGCACGGCGCGCTTGATGCGGCCAACCGTCCTGGCCGCGCGGTTGGGCGGGCAGAACGAGCGAGCATACTCCAGAACCTGTTCCCAGTAGCGTTCAGGCTCATAGATGTAGTTAATCAGCCCCAGTTCCAGCGCCTCCTCGAAGCTGAGCAGTCTGCCCTCGGTCATCAGCTCGATGGCCTTGTTTTTAGGGACCGCGCGTGAGAGGCGCTGCGTGCCACCTGTGCCCGGTAACACGCCCAGATTGACCTCCGGTAGACCGATCTTTCCGGCATTACGACAAGCGATGCGAATATCGCATGCCAGCGCGATCTCCAGGCCGCCGCCTACCGTGTGCCCGTTGAGCGCGGCTATGACCAGCTTGGGCGTCTGCTCCAGCCGTGTCAATGTCTCGTTGGCATGGAGGCAGAAGTAGTACTTGTAGGTTGGCGTGACCGAGTTCAACATCTCGATATCGGCCCCGGCACTGAAGAACTTCTGGCCCGCGCCGCGAATGACCAGCACATGAACCTGCTCGTCGAAGCGCGCCTGGACAATTGCCGCGTCCAACTGGCTCATCATTTCATAGCTATATGTGTTGGCGGGAGGGTTGGTAAGTTCGATGACGGCAATGCCATCGGTCACGGTATAGTTTACCAGCGTTTTTTCTGTGGGCGTTGTTATCATGGTTGGCTTTCCTTTCGTTCTACATAGTCGTCGAGAACCGCATCGTCCTTGACGTGTTCAAAAGGTGTACGACAGGTGTTGCAGTAATACTGGACCGTCAGCAATTGCTGACCAAACAGGGACAATATCTCGGTTTCGGTTGAGCCGCAATAGGGGCAGCGAACGCTGGCCTTCTTTGCCGGCTCACCGGCACTGTTTTCCATACCCATCTACTCCGACCTCATTTTCGAGAGTGATTAAAGTGGGACGCACCCCGCGCCCCGTCAAGGGGCGGCAGCCCCTTGATCACCTGTCCCCCGGCCAGGGTTCCCCGCTTTAATCGCTCTTGAATCTGCGCGCCACCGCGTCCCAGCGGGACCAGGGCAGCGGCTGCGCCGGCTGCCAGCTTCTGGTCGAGGCATCGAAGCGCACGGGCGTTTCCAGCCCCAGACCTTCGAGCACTGGCATGATCTTATGCAAATAACGGCTGCGCAAGGCAGCGGGTGTCGCGTCGATAATCCCCTCCTGATAGAGTTGTTGCATGGTAGGATCGTCGTCGGGGCCAAACCAGCACAGCGTCTCTTCCCAGAGACGTTCGAGCGAGCGCATGAGGGCCGCGCGTACCGCGCCCCCGGCCCTGGCGAGACGACGCACCCAGCCCTCGCCGTGGATCTGGTGAATGCGCTCCTCCTGGATGATCTTGCGCGCACGCTGGCGCAGTGGTTCGTAGCTGGAGTTCTGTGCCGCCTCAAAGAAGGTTGTCAGCGCGGTATCAAGCAGGAAGTTGGTGGCGACGAAATCCGTCCAGCCCTGAAAATCATCGTCGAGGAACGCGAGGTGGTAGTGAAGCGTGCGCGTCTCCGGCTCGACCTGTGCGGGATCGACCTCGGCCTGGGTAAAATCTTCGAGCAGCGGATAGAGCGTGCGCGCGTGCCCCAGTTCATCCTGCGTCATGGCGGCTGCGGCTACGGCGGCCTCCAGCGCCGGAGCGCCATTGCACCAGAAGGCGTAACGGCGCCCGATGGCCTGTTTGTTATCAGCCAGAGATGAGAGCGCGGCGAACAACGCCGCGTGATCTATACGTGTTGTGCTACTCGCCATAACTTATGTCCCTATTACCGTCACAACGCTCTCGCGCGGCACAATCACCATCTCAACCCACGCGAATTCGTCGTAGATACTGCGCGCGTACACTTTCGCCAGCTCGACATCATCGGCCATCACATTGCCGATTTCGTGCAGCGGCTCATCATATTTGCGGCGCGCGTACACCAACCAGACGCGGCTCTCGTTGAGGGCCTCGCGCCGTGACTTACGCGCGCCCTGCTCTTCTTCCCTCATATCGCTCATGCGGAAATCCCCCAGGTACGCATAACCTCGATCCCCTCCTCGCTCAAACGCTCCTTCGTCCACACCGGGTCCCAGACAATCTCGATGTTGACCTCTGCTACCCCCGGCTCTCGTAACAGGCGCTCGCGAATATCGTCCATGATGAAATCCATCGCCGGGCAGCCCATTGCCGTAAACGTCAGCTTGAGATCGACAACGCCGCCGTGCCGCTCGATGGCGACGACCAGGCCCATATCGACGATGCTGATCGGTATTTCGGGATCCATGATCTCGCGCAGCGCGTCCCAGAGCGCTGCGCATCCGTCACGATTCTGCGGATCACGCGCGAGCGATGGATACGTCGTTGTCATGCGTCCTGCTCCAGAAGGCGCAGCATTTCTTTTTTGCCGCGCTGTATCATGCCCACAAAGTGCTCATTCATAGGGCCGCGCGCCTTCCAGCGCTTCATCACATCGTCCCAGGTGCAGGGACCGTCCTCCAGCAGCCAGCGCTTGGCCTTCGCATCGAAGTGGGCCGGGAAGGGGCAATCGATAATGTACTTCTTCTGCTCGTTATCATAATGCACGGGCACGTCGAGTTGCAGTTCGTTGCACAGCGGCACGGCGGTAGACATCCAGATCTGGCGCAATTCGTCGTTGCTGTGCCCCTTGAAGCCGTATTCAAGCTGCTCGCTATGTTTCTTGAGATCATCGGGCAGGCCAAACCATTCGACGGTCAGCAGGAACATCCAGTCGACGGCGCGTTGAAGCTCCTCGTGCCCGCTGCGGTCTTTGTTGAGCCTGCGCATCCACTGTTCGCCGTGGCGCAGGTGGAACGTCTCCTCTTTGTCCACTTTCACCAGCGCGCGCTTCCAGGGGCCGAAGGTCGTGCTCTGGTAGACATCACCGAGCAGGGTATAGCCGGCGCGATCATAGAAGGCGTTGGCGACGATCAACTCAACCCAGCTCTCCAGCGGCACATCGAAGGCATAAGGGTATTTGAACTGGCGCGGATCGCGCTCAAAGATCAATTTTTCTGTGTCTACACCAACGTCGCGCAGCAGGCGAAAGGCAATATGGGCGTGGCCCAGTTCGTCCTGGATGATCGAAACGGCGGAGCCAAAGGCGTTTAGAGAAGGCGCATGTACGGCGGCATTATAATAGGCGGGTGAACTGATAAGCTCGGTATCGGCTGAGACGGTGAGGATGCGCTTGATCCCCTCCAGATAAATCGGACTCATGTGCTCAACGGACTCGACGAGCTGTTGTTTGCGTATACGATTCAGCAGGGCCTCTTCGCTCTGCAAGGTTGGCGCTGTAACGGCCATAAGCGTTACTCCTTCCTGATGGCACAACCGAGCAACGTTTCATATCTCCATATGGACATATCCATTGTATGCCACACATCCACAAATGTCAAGATGAAAGGTAATGGTTCAGGGCCTCTCTTCCCCGGACGGCTCAGCGCCACAGGCGCTTCGCCCAGGAGCCACCTCCGGTGGCGACGAGTGCAAAAAAGATGCATACTCCATGCGGGGAGCGTGGTTGTCGGGTGATAGAAAGAGATGGTAGAATATCGAATGACCGTAGCTGAAAGTCAGTAGGATCAGCCCGAGTATGGAGCATACACCAGTAGCAGCATCTTCCTCATCGAATCTGGAGCGGCCCGACCTCTATATCAATCGAGAACTGAGCTGGATTGAGTTTAATCGTCGCGTGTTTGAGCAGGCGAAAGACAGCCGTCATCCGCTGCTTGAACGGGTCAAATTCATCTCCATCTTTGAAACTAACCTCGACGAATTTATAATGATTCGCGTTGCCGGCCTCAAGGACCAGGTTGCCTCGCGCACAACGCCGCTCAGCCCCGATGGCCGTACTGCCGAGCAGCAGTTGATCGCCGTGCGCCAGCGCCTGGCCCCGCTCATTCAGGAGGTGCGCCGTTACTGGCGCGAGGAGCTTTTGCCGCTGCTCGCCGAGCAACATATCTATATCCTGGACTACGAACAACTTGATGAGCAGCAGCGCGAGGCCATGCACGATTACTTTGAAAACGAGATCTTCCCGGTACTCACGCCGCTGGCGGTTGATCCGCACCATCCTTTTCCACATATCTCCAATCGCAGCCTGAACCTGGCCGTTGTGCTGGCCGATGCGACGCACGGAGAACTCTTCGCGCGCGTCAAGGTTCCGCCCGCGCTGCCGCGCCTGGTTCCTGTGCCGGTAGCGTCTGATGAGGCGCAGGTGGCCGCCTTTGTGTGGCTGGAACAGGTAATTGCCGCGCACCTGAGCATGCTCTTTCCCGGCTTCGACGTATGGGAATCGTATCCCTTCCGCGTACTGCGCGATGCCGATATCGAATTGCAGGAGGACGACGCCTCCGATCTGCTGGAGTATATCGAGCAGGAAGTGCGCGAGCGGCGTTTCGGCACCGTCGTCGATCTCGCGGTCAACCCTTCGATGCCGCAGCGCATACGCAGGCTTCTGATTGACAATCTGGAGATCAGTCAACAGGATCTGACGGTTGTTGATGGTCCGCTGGGTATGGGCGATGTGATGGAACTGCATAGCTTGCTGCGCCCGAACCTGAAGGATCCGCCCTTTGTCCCGCGCGTGCCGGCCTTCCTGCGCAAAGGAGACGATCTGTTCGCAGCGATTCGCAAGCACGATCTCTTGATGCACCATCCCTACGACAGTTTTAACAGCGTGGTTGATTTTATTCGCGCCGCCGCGCACGATCCGCAGGTGCTGGCGATCAAGCAAACGCTGTACCGCGTAGGCACCAACTCGCCTGTTGTCAATACCCTGCTGGAAGCTGTCGAGAATGGCAAGCAGGTGGCTGTGCTGGTCGAACTGAAGGCGCGCTTTGATGAAGAGAATAACATTGTGTGGGCGAAAGAGCTGGAGCGGGCAGGCGTGCATGTCGTCTATGGCCTGATCGGCTTGAAGACGCACGCGAAAATTGCTCTGGTGGTGCGCAGGGAGGAGCATGGCCTGCGGCGCTACGTGCATTTGAGCACGGGCAACTATAACGCGACGACGGCCAAAATTTATGAGGATCTTGGCCTCTTCACCTGCCGGCCAGAGATCGGGGCCGATGCCAGCGCGCTCTTCAACGCGCTTACCGGCTATTCTCGCCAGAATATCTACCGCAAGCTGCTGGTCGCGCCCGTAGGACTGCGGCGCGGCATCGTAGAACGCATCGAGCGCGAGATCCGCTTCCAGCAGGAGCACGGCAACGGGCGCCTCATCTTCAAGATGAATGCGCTGACCGATCCCGAGATTGTGCGTCTCCTCTATCGGGCCTCCCAGGCCGGTGTGAACATCGATCTGATTGTACGCGGCATGTGCAGCCTGCGCCCCGGCCTGCCAGGCATCAGCGATACTATCCGTGTGCGTAGCATTGTAGGACGCTTCCTGGAGCACAGCCGCGTCTACTACTTCGGCAATAATGGGAGCGAGGAGATGTATCTGGGCAGCGCGGATATGATGCAGCGCAACCTCAGCGGGCGCGTTGAGATCCTTTTCCCCATCGAGTCATCCGACATGCGCAAGGCCATTCTGGAGCGCCTGCTTGAACCAGAGCTTGCCGATACAGTCAATGCTCATGCTTTGCTGCCCGATGGTACCTACAAGCGTATCTGCCCGCAGCCCGATGTGCCTCCCTTCGACAGCCAGGCGTGGTTTATCTCGCATCCCCTGTTCGAGATCAACGGGGATGAGGAGATGGCCGAGGGGGCGATCAGCGCGATCCCATCGAGCGCCTGAATCCTGTCAGATCTGTTGTCCTGAGTGCCGGGCATGTCATCCTGAGCGGTAGCGAAGGATCCGCGCATCACTATTGTGATCCCACGCGTCAGAAGGACTCGCCGCTGCTGGCGCGCGGCGGATCCTTCGCTGTGCTCAGGATGACATGGGTTGCGCTAAATCGTAATGAAGGTTACTCCAGGGCCTTCAGAGAACTGTACATCGGTCACGGCCCAGGGATTGGCGCCCCAGCTCGTGTTGCTGGCGAGCACGCGTCCATTGCCAAGCACCTGCTCCACAACCGCGACGTGCCCTAGGAATGACGCCCCCTGCACCCCGGGTTGCAGGTTGATGATCGCGCCTACACTCGGCGTGCTCGAAACCCGCCAGCCGAATTGATACGCGCGCTGCGTCCACTGCCAGGCATTGGCGTTGGTCGTCCAGGGCACGTAGGTGCCATGCAACTGGTGATAGCGCTGATCGGCCCACCAGGTGCATGCCGGATAAGGGAAGGGGTTCCCGGAACCCACGGCAGCCGACGTATTGGCGGCGACGGCATTGGCGCTGAGGTTGCTGAACGATCTAGTCGCCGGAATACAGAGCCGTTGGGCGACATAGATCATATTGGGATTGGAGAGTTTGTTGTATGATGCGAGGCTCTGCCATGTCGTGTTAAAGCGAGCCGCGATTGATCCCAGTGTATCACCACTGGCGATGATGTAGGTTTGATCTCCGCTGGCACAGGGCGCCTGAGCGAAGGTCTTGAACAGGGCGGGACCAAAAGCGCTGCCAAGAAAGACCAGTCCGAGGACCGAAACGACAACGATGTGTCCCGCGATCATGCTCGCCAGCCGGTGCTGGCGAAAATACTGCCAGATAGGTTGGTTGATTTGTGTTTGCTGCACGTTAGCCTTTTTTCTCCTACTAACAACGAACACTACAGGATTAGCATCCCCGCTCGCTCTCCGCCTTCCTCTGGAAAGGAAAGCGAGAAACTTTGGGAGATATCCTGTCTGCCCCTTATACCGAGAAGATGACATCAGGCTCACCATCCCGGCAAGGAATCACCCCCGGCAGGGGTTGGCCGGCCCCTGCACCCCCGAGTTTCACCGATGTCGCTGCGTCCAGCGAGATACATGCATGCCGATGTGTATATTAACACAGGCTGCGGTGATACACAGTGAAACAGGTTGATTCGTAGGAGAAAAGGACTAGACGTGGTGAAGCATCTTCACAGCGCGCCATACACGATATTGCCGCCTAGAATAGTAGCCTGCACACCATTCTCTAAAATCTTTTCCTGTGGAATATCGAATATATTTTCGCGCAGCACCACTGCGTCGCCCAGTTTGCCCACGCTCAGCGATCCCTTGCGCTGCTCCTCGGCGCCCGCGTAGGCCGCGCCCTGCGTATAGCCCCACAGTGCATCAGCGATAGAGAGGGCCTGGTCAGGCAGCCAGGGTGGGCGCTGGACGGCGGGATCGCGGCGCGTGGTTGCTGCGAAGATGATACGCAGGGGATCAAAAATTTCTACAGGGGCATCGGAGCCCATCGCCAGGGGAATACCCATATCGTGCATCGTGCGATAAGCGTAAGCACGGCGGTGGCGCCGCCCCCAGTAGCGCTCGGCGATATCACGATCCGCGACAGCGTGGAATGGCTGCACCGAAGCGATCACGCCGAGACGGCGCATGCGCTCCAGATCTTCGGGCGCGATCAACTGGACGTGCTCCAGGCGATAGCGCAGGCCCGCTGAGGGAGCGGGCATTGCTCCCTGCTGTGCCAGCAATTGCTGCGCGTACTCAATCGAGTTGAGGGCGACACGGGCGGCGCGATCCCCGATGGCGTGAATGGCGATGGTGAGGCCCATTGCGGCGGCATCGCGTACCACAGCCTTCATCTCGTCCTCGGGGATCGCGAGGATGCCATAATTGTTGGGGCTGTCCTCGAAGCTCTCCAGCATCGCGGCGGTTTGCGAGCCGAGGGTGCCATCGGCGAAGATCTTGATGCCGCCAACGCGCACCAGGTCGTTCTCTTCGTTGTGGATGCCCTGCTCACGCAGTTGTGGCAGCATCAGACGAGGCAGCAGCATCCGCACGCGCATCCCCAGCCTGCCCTCGTCACGCAGTTCGCGGAAGAGACGCAGGGAGAGGTCGCCCTCGATGTCGTGGATGGTAGTGATGCCGCTGCGCCGCAGTTCGCCCAGCATGCGCTCCAGCAGGATGCGACTCAGCAGCGGATCGGGCGGCTCGATCACATCGTAGACAAGATCGGTTGCCTCTTCTTGCAAGATTCCGGTGGGTTCGCCGGAGCCATCGCGCAGGATCGCGCCGCCGGCGGGATCGGGCGTCTCTGCGCTGATGCCAGCGCGCCGCAGGGCCAGCGAGTTAACCCAGAGCAGGTGTCCATCCTTGCTCATCAGTGCTACGGGATGCTCGGGGGCCACGGCGTCGAGCGAATGTTTTGAGGGGAAGCGTGCGCCGGGCCAGAGGTTTCTGTCCCAGTGGCCGCCCTGAATCCAGCGTCCCGGCGGCGTCTGAGCGGCTCGCTCGCGCACCAGCGCTGCCGCCTCATCCTCGCTGGTGCAGGCGCCGGCATCGATATCATGCGCGCGATAAGCGGTGCTCAGCAGGTGGATATGCGCATCGATAAAGCCGGGCAGCACGGTGCGCCCGCGCAGGTCTACCAGTTCTTTATGCGTGCCTCCCAGGCGCCGTACCTCGTCGTCTGTCCCCACGGCGAGGATGCGCCCGCTGGTGTTGTCGATAGCCATTGCCTGCGCTCGTGGCTGAGCCGCATCCATTGTATAGATATTCCCGTTAAGGAAAAGCACAGTAGTCAACAGATTTCTCCTTATTTAATTATTGAGGATGTCCGATACTCAGGACCTCGGCCCCTCGCGCGGCTCTGCCGCGCGAGGGATGGTGAGCATCACAGGCGCGAGCCAGGACTTATATGCGTACAAAGCTGGCAATGGCGTCGGCGAGAACCTGTGGACGCTGCAACTGAATATCGTGCGCGGTTTCCGCCATCCAGAGTACGGTACAGTGCTGGATCGTGCGTGCTACCTGCGCCGCCATGTAGCCCTTCGCGGCGGCGAATTCCTCCGCGCTCTCCAGCCGTTCCGGCGGCTCACCGCCCGGCTGCGGCTGCCCCGCAGCCGGCACCAGCAGCACCGGGCAGGCCACCTTGCTATAATATGAGAGCGCCCTGTCCTCCCAGAGCGACTCGCGGATGAGCCGCTGGTGCTGCGGGCGCAGTCGCTCTTCTATACGACCATCGGGCAGTTCGCGTACATATGTCAGCACGATTGACTCCACTTCTGGCGACCAGAAAGCCGCCATTTCCCTGCGCATGGCATCGAGAAAGCTGGCGCGCGAGGCGTAGATCTCCTTCGGCGCCTGCTGGCGGATGAAGCGTTCGCGTGTCATGCCGGGCCAGTGCTTCGGCTCGATGTGGGGGCAATCGACGAGGATGAGATGGCTGACGAGCGCGGGATGACGCACGGCCATAACCAGGGCGACGCGCGCACCCCAGCCGTGTCCGATCAGCGCCACCTGGCCCAGCCCCAATGCCGCCATGCCACGGATCACATCCTCAGCGACGCTGGCAAGATCGTAGCCATCATCGGGCTGATCGCTCTGCCCGTGTCCGCGCAGATCGAAGGCAATAACCTGGCGCTGGCGGCAGAGAGGATCCGCCACCAGGCGCCACGTATCCGCGCTCGCACCCAGGCCGTGCAGCATCACCAGGGGTATATCGTCGTTCTCCCGATGCTGTGGCGTCGCCTCCGCAGCCGGCAGTTGTGCCGGGTCCCATTCGAGATAGTGTAAGCGTAGAGCGTCAATAGTCACAAAGGAGCTTCGTGGCTGTATCATTAGCTTTACCTTTCGCATAATCTATCTTCGATATTCTGGCGTATGTCCAGTTTCCAATATACCATCTCTCTTGGGCGGCGCAGCCGCGCGTCCGCCAGGCGCGAGCGGGGTAGAATGCTCAACATCGGACACTCTCTTAATATCTTGAAATCAAGTAGACACTCGCGACGATCAGCAGGCCGCCGATGATCGTCAGCAGCGTAAGTTGATCGTGGAGCAATACGATAGCGAGCAGTGTGCCGAGCAGTGGCTGGATGAAGAGTGTGGCAGCGGCAGCGGAGCCATCGACCTTTGCCAGCCCCTTGAACCAGCAGAGATAAGCCACGACAGTGGACATCAGCGCCAGCCAGCCAATGCCGATCCAGGCAAGAACGCCGATGGGATGCCAGCCCGTGGTGAGCGTTTCCCATCCGGCAGCGGGCGCCCAGAAGACGACGCTGCCAACGATGGAGGCAGCGGTGATGAGCAGCGGCGGATGCTTTACCAGCATGGCCTTGCCGCGCACGGTGTAGAATGCCTCGCTGAGCAACGCCAGCACAACCAGCAGGTCGCCGAAAATACGCGCGGCCCCGGCTCCCGATGGCAGATTTGGAACGAGACTGCGTTCGATAATGAGGTAGACGCCGGCGAAGCCGAACAGAAGCGCGGCCCCCGTCAACGCTTTAAAGCGCTCACGCAGCACAATCCAGGAGAGCGCAGCCGTGAAAATCGATTCGCTGGCGATTAGCAGCGCAACATCGGAGGCGGTGGTGAGCGCGAGTCCGCCGAATTCGAGGAGCTTATTGATGACAAAGCCGACCAGCACTAACAGCGCCAGTTGGAGCAGGGTGGCATGTGTCAGGCGCAGCTCCCGGCGCCTGGCGAGCAAAAAGGGCAGAAGGATCAGGGCGGAGATGCCCATTCTCAGCGCCAGCATCATCGTAACCGAAGTATCGCGCAGAGCGAACTTGGCCGCGACATAGCTGCCGGCCCAGAGCACATTCGCAACGATCAAGAGTAACCAGGAAAAGGTGTGACGCGAACGTGTTCCGGACACGCTGCGTGAGATACCAGACAATCGAGCGCTCCTTACCAGTGTGGATCGTTAGAACGATGCAAAAACCGCTGCCTGAATTCATACATGCGCAGCTGCGCGATGTATCGCGTCCTATGGTACTTTAAAGGTGTAAAGGCGCGATACATCGCGCAGCTGCGCACAAAAGAGGACTTTTACATCACTTCGGTAAATCATTCTATTCCCTTTACGCGATAAAATGGATAGCCTCGCTGATATTGTACTCCATAGAGCTTAGAGATCAGATTGTCCCGATGATGAAGTGGAACGAACAGGAGCCCGGTTTTGATGGTTACACTTTATCAGCGCGCCCTTCCGCATGGTGAGAGATGGCCGATCTTGCTCGTTACAACTCATCATCGGGCAGTCTCATTGCCTGGTGGCGAGCAATACCTTGTAGCGCGTGTTGCCGCCAACCTCGGCAACACGCGGGAAGTGGCTCCGCAGCGTGGGTTCGTATTTCAGAAAGCGATTGGCTACCATGTAGAAGCGCCCCTTCGGCCGCAGCATCTGCGCGGCCTCGCGTATAAAACGCTCGGCAACCTCCCGCGTCTCGATACCTCCCAGGTGAAACGGCGGATTTGTTGCAACGAGATCGAAACGCTGTGACGCTACCGCTGCTGTCCCATTGCTCGGCAGCACGCGTACATTTGTCAGACCGCTCTGCTCGACGGCCTGGCGCGATGCCGCGACAGCCGCCAGGCTGGCATCGACCATTGTCACAAAGCCTTTGCGCGCCCGTTGCGCGATGTGCAGTCCGATAAAACCGGCGCCACAGCCCAGGTCGAGCGCTTCATCCGTGACATGAACCTCCAGCGCATCCAGCAGGACGCGCGTGCCCTCATCCATTGCACCATGCGCGAAAACCCGGGACAGCAGATCGTGAGGGACCTGTATCTCCTGGCCGCCGGTTTTGCGGGCGCATAGGACGCGATGCCCCTTGCTGATCTCCAGCGTCTCAACGTTGCCAAAATAGTCCTGCACGCGCTTCGCCAGGGATACAATGCCCCGCTCCTTGCTGCCTGCAATGTAGAGATGGCCGCCCTCGCGCAGCGCATGATGCGCCGCTTCTATGCCAAAGAGCATCCAGGCTTTGCCCGGCTGATACAGCAAATTCATCACGGCCACATCCATCGTCGCGGCGGGACAACGCGCCATGCACTCATGAAACGCGATACGCTGGATCTGCGCTCCCCGCTGCGGTGTAGCGATGGCGATGTTATCTTCGGCCAGCAGCATCGAGCCGTCGCCGAGACGTTGTGCCGCCTGCGGCACAAACGCATCCGCCGCCGAGTTGAGAATCAGAATATGATCGCCTGGCGCGACCTGTACCGTATCGCGCAGCAGGTGAGATGGCAATTTCATAGTTCGCTCTCTTCCCACCAGAAAGAATATAGAACAGATATGTTAGATGATAGCACAACAGCGCTCGCGCCTGCGGCGCTCGCTCAAACCATTGTATGGTGTGGCTCAGGCGCTTTGCGCCTGAGCCACACCATACAATGGTTTCTCAATGCGACACCTGCACATTAGAGGAGGCGAGCGCCGCAGGTGCGAGCAAGCGATGATGCTGGTAATCAGAAACACTCTTGAGCGATTCTGACCGAATTAGCAGGGGATGAAAATACTGTAATAGTAATAACTGGTTCCTCTATCTCCAAAGATGAAAAGTTATTCATCAAGTTGCAGTGTCTTTTCAGAGCCTGCTCATGTATTTATGGTATATTTTTCCTGTGATTGAGAGGGAAGGAAATTCGCTGGCGTGGGATCGTAGGGGGAGGCAGCGGCGCGCGGCCAATGGAGATGTAGTGAGTGGGATGCCGGGATGCTGATGGTAAGAGTGGTATTTTTCTGGCGGCGGTGGAACTGGTAGCGAGGATATCATCGGATGGTAGGGATGGTATCTGGTGGGGCGGCCTGAAAACTGTGGCGACCAGTGGTCATAAAAGGAAGTCTGGAAGCTTATTAGCTTTCAGGCTTCCTTTTTTGCTGTGCTACATTAACAGCACTATTGATACGGCTTGACACCTCCCTTTGGCGGGCGTAAGATGAAAGCCGGATATGAGTATAGCCCACCCTCCTGAACCCGTCAGTAAGGAGCGTTCTATGTCATTTCAAATCTGTATCAAAACGGATAAGCCCTTGCAGCAGCTTGCCACCGAGATACGTGAAACTCTGGCGTTGCCGGCGTTTACCGAGGATTCCTTTGCCGGCGAGCCATACTGCCAGTTTGAAATGTTAGGGATGCTTGTGCTCATCCACCGCGCGGATGAAGAAGATCGTGACCCCGAGGTCAAGAACTACCCCTACCGTTTTGATATGCAAATGTCCTTCGTCGATCATAACCTGGATACCGATTCCATGGAATATTGCCTTCAACCCTATTATGCACAGTTGCTCTCTTTCTATCTTGGCCTGGAGACGGCCTGCCATGAGAAACAAAAGGTAGGTCGCCACTGGCAGATACGCTACCAGTACTATCGTAAGAATCCCAAATGGAACGCGTCCATCCTCTACGGTGAGCCGGGGTGGGAACCCGCCGTCATCACCGCGCCGCCCAGTCCCTGGCGCACTGTGCAGCCGGGGATGTAATCTCACCGGCCGAATCCTGCGATCAATCCGCCCAGCAACTGCCGCCTGCCGAATATGTAGAGCAGGATAATGGGCAGCGCCGAGAGCAGGACGGCGGCCATAATCGCCGGTACGTTGGCGGTAAACTGGCCCTGGAAGCTCCAGAGCGCGAGTGGCAGCACACGCACATTAGGGCTTTGCGTCAGCACCAGAGGGAACAGGAAGCCGTTCCATACCTGGATGGATTCGTAGATCACCACAGTAATCAGTGCCGGCCGCGATAAAGGGATGACCAGCCTGCGCAAGATCTGAAAATGGCTGGCGCCATCAAGCAGCATCGATTCGTGCAACTCTTTAGGGATATCGCGGATGAACGTTACCAGTACCAGCACCGAGAGCGGGATGCCGAAGGCTACATAAGGCAAGACCAGCGCGAAGAGCGTATCGTAGATTCCCATGCCGATAATCAGCGCATAGATGGGGATGATCGTTGCT
The DNA here is from genome assembly GCA_035294325.1 of Ktedonobacteraceae bacterium. Lineage (GTDB taxonomy): Bacteria > Chloroflexota > Ktedonobacteria > Ktedonobacterales > Ktedonobacteraceae > DATGLE01. The sequence continues at coordinate 27,082 of DATGLE010000158.1, forward strand.
TGCAGAGGGATCGCCAGTCCAAGCAGAAAGAGGCTGAACACGAGCTGCGCGAAGCGGCTGCGAACCCGAGCGATAGCGTAGGCGGCCAGCAGCGATACAAATACGATCAGCAAAACGCTGAGGATAGTCACAAATACGCTATTGAAGAGATAAAGGCTGAATCCATTATTCCATACGTTCGTATAATTATCCAGCGTGGGGTGGGCAGGAAGCTGCCAGGGATTGCCCGAATAGAAGTCTGCCTGTGGGCGCAGGCTGGTAATGAACATATAGAACAGGGGATAGAAGGCGATGATGAACCAGACCACGCCGAAGAAGGCGGGTATGAGTTCCATCAACTGGCCTGTTCTGAAAATCCGCCGCTTGCTCTGGCGTTGATCGATTGCCTTCGTTGTCAAGCCAATATGCATGATATATCTCACCTTCTTGTCCTATCGATGATAGATGTTGTTTTTGTGAGAGAATGCGCGAAGCGCATTCTCTCACAAAAACAACATCCACTCATAGCGCAGCGGATCCGCGCATACTTTACAAGCCTTCGAGCTGGCTCGACATCTTCGTGAAGCCTGTCGCGCGCAGGAGGATCAGAGACAATGTGATGCCCGCGGCGGCAAGCACGATAGCAATCACGCTGCCATAGCCTATATTCTCGTTCAGGAAGGCGGTAATATACATCTGGAGCGGCAGGATCCTCGTAGCATAGCCGGGGCCGCCCTGCGTCATTACCCAGATGAGATCGAAGTAGGTCAGTGCGCCGGTAAGGATGAGCGTCGTCGAGGTCACGATGGTATATTTGAGCTGCGGCAGCGTGATATCAAAAAACATGTTGATTCTGCCCGCGCCGTCTATTTCGGCTGCTTCGTACAACTCATGCGGGATCTGGCGTGCGCCGGCCAGGTAGAGCAGCGCGTGGAAAGGGATGAACTGCCAGGAGATCACCACGATCACCACATAAAAGGCCAGGTTGGGATCGCCGAGCCAGCCTTTTGCCAGGCCGGAGGCGCCGATGGACCTGAGCAGAGCATCGATCAGGCCGAAGTTTGGATCGAGGAGGGAGAGCCAGGTGAGGCCGATGGCTACCGTGGAGAAGAGCAGCGGGATAAAGTAGAAGACGCTCAGCACTGAGCGGTAGCGCTGGCGGCCCGCCATGAAGACGCCCAGCAGGAGGCTGATCGGCGTCTGAATTACCCAGCTCAGAATCATAATCTCAATCGTCAGCAGGATAGCATGGCCGGCCACGGCATCGGAAAAGAGCGTGATCCAGTTCTTAGGTCCCACCCATACCGCCTGCGCGATACCGTTCCAGCTTACAAAACTGAGGTAAATAGCGATGAGCAGAGGGATCAGCGCGAACAGGGCGTAGAAGGCCAGAGCCGGCGCCGTCCACAGGACTGCCAGCCAGTTCGCACGCCGCTGTGTTCTCGCTCTCGCTACAGATATTGATGCATTCATGGCGTTCCTCGTTTACAATACTAAGCGATGCGTGCGCTGTATCGATTTAGAAGCTGATGCCCCGGGTAGGGGCAGGATTTATCCGCCCGCAGAGCGTAAATTGTCTCTGGTCGCGCGGTAAGTCCTGCTCCTACCGGGTGGGGCCATGCGGAGGGGCGCATGACTCGCGTACAATCAGACTCGTTACCAGTTCAACACGCATACTATCAAGCGGCTCCCCGGCGATCAGGCGCAGGAGCATCGTCGTCGCCACGCGTCCCATCTCGTCAAGGGGCTGGCGCACCGTCGTCAAAGCGGGGCTGACCATCGTGGCAATCGATACATCGTCAAAGCCCACGACGCTTATATCGTTGGGAACCATCAGCCCATGAGCGCGCAGCGCGGCATAAACGCCCATAGCCTGCAAGTCGCTGCCGGCAAATATGGCCGTCGGCGGCTGTGGCAGTTCCAGCAGCGCGCAGGTCTGTTCGTAGCCCGTGTGCTGCCTGAATTCGCCGGGGCGGATCAGGTCGGCATCGATGGGTATGCCCGCCTGTTCCAGCGCGTAGCGGTAGCCAGCGATGCGATCCTGGCTACAGCGCAGCGCGGCCCAGCCGGCAATTATTGCGATGCGCCGGTGGCCGAGCGAGAGCAGATACTCGGTTGCGGCTCTCCCCCCTGCCCAGTTCGTCGCGCCAACCGAGGGCACAGCGGGACCGAGTTCGCCGCGATGGTCGACGACCACAAAGGGGATCTTGCGCCGGCGCAGTTCATCCAGGCGCTCCGACTGTCCGTGTGCCAGCACCAGGATCGCGCCGTCGGTGGCGCCTTCGGCCACCTGCGCCAGCCACTGCTGCTCGCGGCGCGCTTCGTTGTGCGTAGAAGAGAGCGCGAGGCGCAGTTCTGTGCGCTCCAGCACATCCTCAACTCCGCGAATAATTTCAAAATAGTAGGGGCTATCAAGATCGGGCACCACCAGATCAACGATCCCGCTGCTGCCCCTTCTGAGCGCGTTCGCCACGCGGCTGCGCACATAGCCGCTCTCTCTAATCACGCGCTCCACACGTTCCCGCGTTGCCGGTGCTACGTCGGGCCGCTTGTTGAGCACGCGCGATACCGTCGGGATCGATACCCCCGCCCTGGCCGCAATCTCTGCAATCGTGTTGCGCTGTTTCGTAACCATTCAGTGAAATCCTGAAATTTATTCCGGTATCCTTATCGTTCTTTAATATATTCAAAGGTACCTGTGTGATGTGCTTTTGTCAAGATCATTGAAAAGCTCAAGCTATCAGCGTATAGCAATGGTTTATTCCGGTATCGATATCATATTTTTAGTCCACAGATCCCGGGAGTTCTGGCCGTTAAGTAGATTAGAGCGCACTATGAATGAAAAAGTTGGCAATACTTGCCCTTCGAGGCATCTTTGTTGTAAAAAATCATCCCTCGCCGGTGCGGAACATCGCCATGCGCGTGCGTAGAGAATCGGTGAGCTGCACCAGGTGTGAGAGCGATTTTTGCACCTCGCGTGTGTGCCGGGTGATGTCGCCGGTCATGCGCAGAATCTCCTGCACCGAGCCGACGACGAGTTGTGAACCTTGCTCCTGATTCTGGGCCGAAGAGTAGATGCCCTGGATGAGATTGCTCAACTGCTCGGTGATCACGTTGACGGCTTCCAGCGCTACGCCCGTCTGGGTGACGAGTTCGGTCTGCATGATAACCTGCTGCGTGCTCTGCTCTACGCTTTGCGACACCGCTGTCGTCTCGCGTTGAATGGTGCGAATATACGTGCCCACCTTGTGAGCGGCCTCGCTGCTCTGAGTTGCCAGCGTGCGTATCTCCTGAGCGATTACGGCGAAGCCCTGACCATGCTCGCCCGCGCGTGTCGCCTCGATAGCGGCATTAAGCGCCAGGTGGTGCATGCGTATCGTCAGGTCGGTAATTGCGAGCACGGCATCGTTAATCTCCTGCCCGCCCTCGCTCAGCATCTTCATCGAGCGCCCGGATTGCAGCGTCGCCTCGCGTACCTGGGCCATGCCATCAACGGCGCGATCAACGGCCCCCTGCGCCTCAAGCGTGACATCAACGGCCTCGATAGCCGTCTTCGAGAGTACCGCCGCACGCTCTGACACAGAATGCATCATGTTCGCTATGTTATGAATCACCTGCGAAATCTGATTCACCTGCTGTTCCTGGTGCGTGATATCGCGCACCAGGAAATCGGAGTTGCGCTGCACGCTGCGCGTATGCTCATCGACGGCCTGCGCTACCATCTGCATGCTGCCCAGAATTGAGCTGATCGCTTCGATCATGGCATTGGTGGCATCCACGATTGGCGCCAGTTTCGGGTGAGTGGAGCGCACGCGAAGGCTAAGGTTGCCGCGTCGCAACTGCTCCATATCTTCGCGCAGGAGCGCGATGCCCTCTTCGAGGGCGATGCGCTCGGCCTCGCGCTCCTGGAAGAGACGCGCGTTATCGATGGCAATCGCGGCCTGATTGGCAAACAGCTCGGCGACCTCGATGCTCTCCTCCGTCGGTACCTTGCCATCCGCTGGATCGTCAAGCGAGAGGAAGCCGAGCAACTTCTGGGCGCGTGGGCTGTAGAGTGGAACGATGAGCGTATCATCCGGGTGCCAGCCACCGGGTTGAGGATCTTTTATAATCTGGCTTGGAATATATGCTATATCAGAAAAAAGATCTAAATGCTCGTGAGAGATAAAATAGCTCTGGCTGATGCGGAACTCCGGGCGCATCAGCCTGACCAGCTTATCGACAGAATCATGCGCGTTGCGCAGAAATTGTTGCTGGTCTTCAGGTACCCCGGCGAAGGCAACCGATGAAATATAGCGCTCCTCTTCGTTTATCAAATTGATAACTGCTGTGCGGAAGCCGGTGCACTTAACTACGGAGGCTGCCATTTGCTGGAGCACTTCCTCCAGCCCCAGGTCGGCGCGCAGGAGATTATTCAACCGCAGCAGTTCTTTGATCTGTCGCGAGCGTTGTTGTGCATCAAATGTTACTGCCATATCTGGCATCTGCTCCTGTCTCTGCGGCGTGCTGCCGTTACTTGCGGGAACCGGTGGCTTCTCCTGTTCCCCTTGCCCTGGCTCTTGCGATTGGCGGATGCGGATGCGCAATGAGACTGGCCTGCTCTGGAGCTTTCGTTCTGACATGAGCGCCTTTTTCCTCTTCGCTAGAGAGTCCTGAACGTTCGCCATAGAGGATAGCACATTTGCTCCCTGATGTACAGGTTAGATGATGGCTCTCTCCTTTAGCGAACTGCTCAGCACTTATGGCGCTTCGCAGGATGGTTTGTGTGGTGTGGGCCAGGGGCTGCGTCCCTGGTCCACACCACACAAACCATCCCCGGCACAGTCGCGCGAAGCCTCGACGAAAGAGGGCAGGAGTGTCGAGGGTCAAACGCCCCTTTTTTAGAGGGATTCGCTTTCCTCGATACGCCTGACCATCGCGTTGAGCAACTCCAGGCGGCGCGCCAGTTCCTGTGACTGCTCCTGAAGGTTCTGCAACTGGCTGGTCAACTCGTGGAACTGCCCGTTCATAGGTATGGGCTGCGTTTCAGGCGCGGGTTTCTCCTGTGGCGTGCGCTCTTCCGCCTTCACCGGCGTTATGGCGGCAGGCTCCTGCTCCGGCGCTGCACCGGGTGTTGTGGGTACCGCGCCAGCGGTCCCGGCGCTGGCGCGGGTAGCCGTGGCATCGCCTCTGCCAATGAAGAATACCGCGACCAGGAACAACACTCCGATCACAATCAATCCTCCGGTAATCAGCATGGTTCTCTCCTTTGCATATATCCCTTCAAGTTTGTCTGACTAACATCATGCGCAAGACGCTGCTCACCGCTGCGCGGTTCGCCAGGGTGTGAAGTCTGCGGGCGCCGCGCCACAGGCGCGGCGCCCGCAGACTTCACCTGTTTGGGGGCGCCGCAGGCGCCCCCAAACATGCCCACGGCTTAACTAATGGATGTGAATGGTGACTTCGGCGCTCATGCCGGGCATAACCTCCTTGCCGCCGGTGCTGTCAAGCGAGATGAGCACCGGGACGCGCTGACCGACTTTGGTAAAGTTGCCGCTGGCGTTATCCTCGGTGGGCAGCAGCGAGAAACTGCCAGCGGTGGCATCAATGATCTGCTGCACATGGCCGCTATAGCTGGTATCTTTGTAGGCGTCGATATGGATGTCGACCTGCTGGCCCACCTTGATGTTATCCAGA